>JBCCHH010000486.1:0-1825 GCA_039028855.1 Pseudomonadota bacterium
GCGTTTGGCTGATGTCAGGGAACAACGTTTTCTGATCACCGAGCACTTCGAGCTTGACCAGATCATGCCCGTCAAGCAACTCACGCGCCAACCGGCAGGTGCGCACGGCATCCTCGGCCGTAAAGCAGCCGGCCGTATTCGGCAGGATGGTGTAACGATCCGGCGGCAATACGTCGAGCAGGTTCGGCTCATCGGCATGCTGGCCGATATTGCTGCGACGAATCGCAACCGTGACGATCTCGGCTCCGGCCGCTTCAGTCGCAGCGCGGGTTTCATCCAGATCACGGTACTTGCCGGTACCGGTCAATAGCCGCGAGCGGTACTCCTTGCCGGCAATCACGAGGGGTTTGTCTTCGCGCAGCGGCTCGGCCTGTGCGCCCGAACGGTTCTGAATATCTGTCATGTCGTGTTATCCGCCGCCTATGGCATGTACGATTTCGATTCGGTCGCCGTTCTTAAGCACCTGTTGCGCATGCTGGCTCTTGGGCACAATCGCACCGTTGCACTCGACCGCGACGCGGCGCTCGGCTAGCGATAACTCAAGCAACAGGCCAGCGACGGTGGTTTCATCGGCCAGCTGTTTCGGCTCGCCGTTTACAGTCAGATCAATCATTTAGTCTCTATTAGTAATTCGACTCGGCTTGAATCGCTGCTCAGTCCAATACCGGCTGCAGCAGCCATTCAAACACGGCCATGCGCAAATATACGCCCATTTCAACCTGTTTGATGATGCATGAACGGGCATGATCGGCCACCGCACCGGCAATTTCGATGCCGCGGTTAATCGGGCCCGGATGCAGGATATGCACATGTCGGGGCAGGCCGGCAAAACGCGCTTCGGTCAAACCCCACTCAGCATGAAATGCGGCCTGGTCCGGGCATTCAGTCTCGGCCATGCGCTCGCGCTGGATGCGCAGACACATAACGACATCGACACCTGAAGTGGCTTCGTCAACTGAATCGCACACCGTCACCGTATGTTGCAGACCGTCATGCGGCATCCAGTCAGCCGGGCCGGCGATGCGAATTTCAGCCATGCCGAGCCGGTTAAACAGCTCAATGCCGGAGCGAGCCACCCTCGAATGCGCGATGTCGCCCAGGATCGCGATGCGCAGCTCGGGCCAATGCAAACCGGATTCGGCCAGTACCGCAGCATCCAGCAGGGCCTGACTCGGATGTTGATGGGCGCCGTCGCCGGCATTGATCACGGCGATCGGCCAGTCGACCAATGCATCGGCCAGATCCTGCACCGAGCCGGCAAGCGGATGACGTACAACCAGGGCGCGCAGGCCCATCGCGGTCAGCGTGAGGGCACTGTCAATCAGGCTTTCACCTTTAGTAGCCGAGGAAGTTTTCGACTCAATATTGACCGCCTGCAAGCCGAGCCGATGCGCCGCCAGCTCAAACGATACGCGCGTGCGCGTTGATGGCTCGAAGAACAGATTGGCGACCGAACCGGTCAGCACTTCGGGCGGCGCGCCGCTTTTCAGCGCGCGCGCGCGGTTGATCAGGGTATGAATATCCCGATCCGACAGCGACTCGATATCGAGCAAATGACGCCGGCTCATGAAGCCAGCGCCTGTTCGGCTAGCCACGATTCGAGAATCACAGCCGCAGCATGACTGTCCAGATTGGCTGCATCGCGCCTGCGCGCGCGGCCGTCCTGACGCGCGGCCTTGAAGCGTGCATCGGCCTGCCGCGAGGAAAAGCGCTCATCCTGAAAATGAAACTGAACCGCAGGATGGTGGTGTTGTAACTGATCGACAAATTCGCGCACTGCGCGGCTCATATCCGATTCCTCACCATTGGCCGCCAGCGGCAGGCC
>JBCCHH010000487.1:0-1823 GCA_039028855.1 Pseudomonadota bacterium
CGATGCCGATGATCAACATCTGGGATGCGTTCTGGATGGAGGGTCAGCTCAATGTTGAGAAGATTGAAAATCAAACGGCAGCATCTGCCTATACAATGGATGTGAGTAGCTTGGAGCTGTATTGATCGCGGCTTATTTCCTACTTGTGAAGACACATTTTCAAAAAGCGATTTCGTCGCTCGCTGCGCGACCTACTTTATGCGATCAAAAAGCAGGCAAAAAATCTTCTGCCACTTCGCCACCCAGCTACGCTGGGTTTCCTGCGGTGCTCAATTCAGACAGGAGTCGCCGAACTCGCTTCACTCAGACATGCAGCGACTCCCGTCTGAATTTGCGCTGCTCGGTGGTTCATAAGCTAGATAACGTCAAAACCGCATTGGCATAGAATCAGGAAAATCTTTTTATTACTTTTTTCACGGGAAATTCTTATGAACCGTTTTGTCTTGTTTGTTTTGTTGGCTATTTCCAGCCTTGCGTTGGCGCAGGAGAATGGTGCAGGGGAGGAGCGGCCGCGGCTTTCGGCGGAGGTGTTATGGCAGATGGATCGGGTCGGTTCGCCGATTATTTCACCGGACGGCAGTCAAGTCGTAGTGGCGGTTACGAGCTATGACATGGAGACCGATAAGGCCTCAACCCGGCTGTGGCTGCTGTCGCCCGACGGCGATATGCAACGGCCATTGACGGCCAAAGGCCTGTCGGTATCCAGCCCGACATTTTCACCCGGTGGTGAGACGCTGGCGTTTGTCAGCTCACGCGATGAGGACGAAGCTGGGCAGATTTACCTGCTGCCGATGCAGGCACCGGGTGAGGCGACGCGTTTGAGCGAGCTGCCGACCGGTGCCGGTTCGCTGAAGTGGGTTGGCGAACATATCTATTTCATCTCGCGCATCTGGCCGGAACAGAATTTCGAACAAATGGCCGAGCAGATTAAATCGGATAAAGACAGCAAGATGTCGGCCCACACTTGGAATGCGTTGCCGTATTCGTTTTTCGATCACTGGCTCGATGAGGATCGTCAGGCGCACGTGTTCCGCATCCCGGCGGCCGGCGGCGAGGTTGAAAATCTGACGCTCGCCTCAGGCTTGCAGCTTTCACGTTCGAGCCAGAGCACGTCGAGCTATGATGTCGCGCCCGATGAATCGCTGCTGGCGGTTGTGTCGGATAGCAAAAATTCCGGTACGCGCCCGGATATGGATGTATTTCTGCTCGAAATAAGGACTGCTGATGCAAGCAACCTGACGCAGGGCAACGCCGGCCCGGACGGTAATCCGATGTTCTCGCCCGACGGCCAGCTTTTGGCCTTCAACCGTCAGCATATTCCGGGCTTCTACGGCGACGCGCGCTTTTTGATGCTGCATGAACTGGCCACCGGCAACACGCGCCTGCTGCATGACGAATGGGATCGCTCGGCCGACGGCCTGATCTGGTCGCCTGATTCGGCCGGCCTGTTCGGCGCGATTGACGATGCCGCGACGCGGCGCGTGTACTTCCTGCCGATTAGCGGTTCAGCGCCCGTCGCCATCACCGGCGATACCAGCTTCAGCGGCTTGTCGATTGCCGACAACGGCAATCTGGTCGCGACCAATCAGAGCTTTCTGTACCCGCCGCGCGTCGTACGTATTGACCCGGAAAGCCGCGCAGTGACGCGACTCGATACGTTTAACGACGAGCTGCTCAGCAATGTCGATCTGGGCACGTACGAATCAGTCACGTACACTGGCGCCGACGGCGCAGATATTCAGATGTGGGTGCACTATCCGCCCGGTTTCGATGAACGTCAGGAATACCCGCTGTTCCTGCTCATTCACGGTGGCCCGCACGGC
>JBCCHH010000488.1:0-1820 GCA_039028855.1 Pseudomonadota bacterium
GTGGATAACTGATCTATTGCTGCCCAGCCCCCCGTGTGTGGTGCTGATCGCTACAATACCGAATGCTCCGGCACATACCGCAAATTTCAGGTATGCCAGAAATACATGTCGTATTCAGAGTATCACTAGATTCATCATTATTATCAGCATCGGCAGTCACCCTCTATGCGCGCCCATATCGAAGAACTCATTCATCAGGCACTGAACTATTTGAAACGCGAGGCGTTGCTGCCGCGCGAGGCTGAGCCGCGCTTCAATATCGATCGCCCACGCGACCCCAACCACGGTGACTATGCCAGCAACATTGCCCTGGTGCTGGCAAAAAAAGTCGGCCGCAACCCGATGGAGATTGCTGAGTTAATCGAAAAGAAGCTGCCTAATTCCAAGCGCATCGAAAGTGTCTCGATTGCCAAACCCGGCTTTTTGAATTTCGCCGCCAGTGATCACCATCTACGCACGATCGTGCGTGAAGCCGTAACAGCCGGCCTGGCGTTTGGTCATCAGCCAGTGGCTTGCAAGAATCGCGTGCTGGCCGAATATGTCAGCGCCAACCCGACCGGCCCGCTGCATGTTGGTCACGGCCGTGGTGCAGCCTATGGCGCTTCGGTTTCAGCCATTATGCAGGCAGCCGGGCACACCGTCGAACGCGAGTATTACGTGAACGATTACGGTCGCCAAATGGATATTCTCACGGCCTCGGTCTGGCTGCGCTATCTTGAACTGTGCGGCGAGCAGGTGCCGTTCCCCGATAACGGCTATCGCGGTGAATATGTCTACGATATCGCGCGTCAGGTGCGCAGCCAGAACGGCGACGACTTCCGTCATCCGGCGCGGCTTGTCAGCGCCGGTTTGCCAGCCGACGAGCGCGACGGCGGCAACAAGGAAACACATATCGATGCAGTGATCGAACGCTCGCGCGAATTGCTCGGAGAAGAAGGCTACCAGGCCTGTTTTCAGACTGCACTGAAGGTGATGCTCGACGACATTCGCGATGATCTGAAAGACTTTGGCGTACGTTTCGAGCACTGGTTCTCTGAACGCAGGCTGGAAAATTCGGGCGCGCTGAAACGGGCGATCCAAAAACTCGAAGACAACGGCTGGCTGTATACCGAAAACGGCGCGCGCTGGTTTAAATCGTCAGAATTGGGCGATGATAAAGACCGCGTGGTCGTGCGTGAAAACGGTCGCTCAACCTATTTTGCTTCGGACGTTGCCTACCTGCTCGATAAGCTCGAGCGCTGCCCTGGCACGCTGCTGTACATTTTTGGCGCCGATCATCATGGCTACGTTGCGCGCCTCAAGGCAGCCGCGCAAGGTTTGGGCGAGGATCCGGATCGGCTTGAATTTCAGCTCGTACAATTTGCCATCCTGTACCGCGGCGGCGAAAAGCTGCAGATGTCGACGCGTTCGGGCGAATTTACCACCCTGCGCGAGCTGCGCGATGAAGTTGGTTCGGATGCGGCGCGTTATTTCTACGTCATGCGCTCGCATGAACAGCATCTGGATTTTGATCTGGATCTGGCCAAATCTCGCGCCAATGAAAACCCGGTCTATTACATCCAGTACGCGCATGCGCGTATTTTTAGCATCTTCAGCCAGATGGACGCGAAAGGCTTCCGCTACAATCAGGCCATTGGCGATGCCGCGCTGAAAAAACTGACTGAACCGCAGGAACGCGCGCTGATGCAGGCGCTGGGCCGCTGGCCGGAAGTGATCGAGACCTCAGCCGCACGGCGCGCACCGCAGGACGTGGCGCACTATCTGCATGAGTTGGCCGGGCTGTTTCACACCTACTACAACGCGCACCCCGTGCTCATTGA
>JBCCHH010000489.1:0-1810 GCA_039028855.1 Pseudomonadota bacterium
CGGCCAGGCGATCCGACTGGAACACCGGGCCTTCATCCGGGTCCAAGCCTAGCCATCTCATGCCGTCGAAAATGGCCTGCACGGATTGTTCGGTCGAGCGTTCGCGATCAGTGTCTTCGATGCGCAGAATGAAGTCACCGCCGGTCGCGCGCGCTGCGAGCCAGCAGAATAACGCCGTGCGCGCACCGCCAATATGCAGATAGCCGGTCGGGCTGGGCGCAAAGCGGGTGCGAATGGGTTGAGATGTCGCCATGATGAACCTGAGTTAATACATTAGAGCCAAATGAAACAAGGGCACGAAATCAACAGCCAGCCGATGCGAAGCCGGGACAGCATTGTATTGTGCGCGTTTATGCTTGAGGAAGCCGCGCAATCATAGCAGATTGTGCTTTATGCACAGGCCACGCCGTTGGGTTATAACTAGAAGATGATGCTCTAAGCATCTGAAAGTCATAGCAAGGGCCGGATCCTCATAAATATATCGATACCGCATTGAGCCATCGCCTGTGAATCACTACCAAGATCATTCATTCACCGACAGCCTGCGCGTTTTTCGCGGCCGGCTGCCGCTGCGTATGCTGCTGGTAGTGGTGGTGTTACTGCTGTTGACTTCGGGTCGGCACAATCTGACCGAGCTAGAACAGATCCAGGAACGCGGCCGGCTGATGCTTTTGACCATTAACGGCGCAACCACCTACTATCTCGGCCCCGAAGGCGAAGCCGGCTTTGAATATGATCTGGCACGCCAGTTTGCCGATTATCTCGGCGTTCCGCTCGAAGTCATCACCCGGCCCAGTGTCGGCGATTTACTACCGACGCTGCGAAGCGGCCATGGCGATTTCATCGCGGCCAATTTATCCCAGACCCACGAGCGCCAACGCCGCATTCGCTTTGGCCCGGTTTATGACGAGGTCAAGCCCATGCTTGTATACCGCCGCGGGGCACGGCGACCGCGTGAGCCTGAAGACCTGCTCGAAGGCAGGCTGGCCGTGATGGGCGGTACCAGCTACGACCGTTTCCTGAGCGAGTGGAGTGAGGATTTCGGCCTGCAATGGCAGATTCGTTCGGGCGACAGCATTGAAGACCTGCTCGAAGCCGTGTCGAATGAAGAGATCGACTACACGATTATTGATTCCAACATTCTCGACCTGAATCGACGCTTCTTTCCGGCCATCCGCATCGGCTTTGAGATCGATCGTACCGAACGACTGGCCTGGGCGACCGAACTGTCCGATGACGACACGCTGGCGCAGAAAATGCGCGAATTCTTCGTCCAGCCCGATCATGAAGTACGCATGGCCGATCTGCGTGCACGGTACTACGGCCACGTCGAGCGCTATGAAGCCGTCGGCACGTTTCACTTCATGGAACAGATGCGCGAGCGTCTACCTATCTATCGCCCGCTGTTTGAAGAAACTGCAGAAGCCGAAGATCTTGACTGGCGCCTGCTGGCCGCGATTGGCTATCAGGAATCGCACTGGGATCCGGATGCGGTCTCACCCACAGGCGTACGCGGTTTGATGATGCTAACGCAGCGCACCGCACGACATATCGGCATCGAAGACCGACTCGATCCGGCCCAGAGCATTGACGGCGGCGCACGCTATCTGAACTCACTCATCGAGCGCCTGCCCGAGCGCATCCAGCATCCGGATCGTCTTTGGCTGGCGCTGGCCGCCTACAACATCGGCTTCGGTCATCTCGAAGACGCGCGTCGCTTGACCCAGCGCTACGGCGGCGACCCCGACCGCTGGGTCGACGTACGCGAACACCTGCCCTTGTTAACCCAGGAACGCTACTTCACAGAAAC
>JBCCHH010000490.1:0-1800 GCA_039028855.1 Pseudomonadota bacterium
ATGATAGGGCATGATTTTCTGCGTAGTGAATGACTGGTGCAATTATAGCAATAACGTATACTCGCGCCATGTCAACTGATTGCAATACACAGTCCGATTCGTCGCCATACGGGACCATCGCCGACTGGGTGATCAAGGCTGAGCAGGTCATGCAAGATGCCGGGCTTTTCTTCGGTCACGGTACGGCTACGGCGCGTGACGAAGCCTGTTGGATGGTCTCGAATACGTTGCGGTGGCCGCCGGATTTTGACTCCGGTCTGTTTGAGCAGATGCTCGAAGCGGAACAGACCCAGGTCCTGAACGAATTGCTGCTTAAGCGTGTTGAAACCCGCAAACCGCTGGCATATCTGATCGACGAGGCCTGGTTTGCCGGGCTACGTTTCAAGGTGAATGCCGATACCCTGATTCCGCGTTCGCCGCTGGCCGAATTGATTGTCGATGGCATGGCACCGTGGCTGGACTTCAATCAGCCGCTGCGTGTACTCGAAGTTGGCACCGGCAGTGGCTGCATTGCGGCGGCAATGGCCTGGCACTGGCCGAACTTGCAGATCGATGCGAGCGATATTTCGCCGGCAGCACTGGATTTGGCGCAGCACAATCTGGATCAACTGCAGGTTTCTCATCGGGTTCGCCTGATTCAGGCAGACGTGTTCGAGGGAGTAGGCCTGTCGGCAAAGTCGCGCTATGATTTGATTATCAGTAATCCGCCGTATGTGCCGCAGGCTTCAATGTGGACCCTGCCTCGTGAATATCAGCATGAGCCGGATCTGGCACTGGTTGCCGGAAAGGATGGGCTGGACATCGTACGGCGCCTGGTTTTGGGCGCGCCCGAGTTTTTAAATGATGACGGCTGGCTCGTGGTTGAAGTCGGCGAAGCTCAACCACAGGCGCAGGCCTGGCTGGCCGATGCCGAACCGCTGTGGCTGGAGTTTGAGCATGGCGGCGAAGGGGTTTTTCTGATGTCGCGTGCGGCCTGTCTGAACCTTGGCGTTACGTTAGAAAACCAATGAAAAGCCACACTTTTGAACATCTATGAACCAAAATGATTCGTCGATCCGTGCACAAGCGGTGAGTAGTCAGATCGAACAGCATCGGAGATTGGAATGATTCGCGGATATATGGCCCAAAGCGCGGACGGTTATGTCGCTGACGAAGCAGGCAGCGTTGCTTTCCTTGATGATTTCAAGGGCGCTGAAACTGGTTTTGCTGATTTCTTTGCTGAAATAGATACCGTAGTAATGGGCCGTAAAACCTATGATCAGATCGTGAGTTTCGGAGTCGAATGGCCCTATGCGGGAAAGCATGGCATCGTTGTCAGCTCATTTCCACTCACCACGGTGCTCGGTGATGTTGAGCCATGGTCAGGTGGGCTTGATTCTTTAATCAAGCGTCTTGAGGAAAACAAAAAAGGTGATTGCTGGGTGGTGGGTGGCCCGTGTTTGCAAGCTGCGTTTATCGAGAATGGCTGGATGCAGCGTCTTCAGCTATTTATTGTCCCTGTATTGCTCGGGGCCGGGATCGAACTCTTTCCATCAGAGGCGGGAGCAATTCGTATGCAGGTGGCGAGCGTCAATACGCTCGCCGATGGAATCGTAGAGCTGGATTATCGAATGGCATACGGGCAATGACAAGATGGATAAACAGCAAAGACCAATGATGAGTAACGCAATATGAGTCTGAATCGATTTGGCCGTGTATTGACAGTCACGACGTTTGGCGAAAGCCACGGCCCGGCAATCGGCTGCGTAGTCGATGGTTTTCCGCCCGGCATGCAGATCACGGCCGAAGAAATCCGCGAGC
>JBCCHH010000491.1:0-1800 GCA_039028855.1 Pseudomonadota bacterium
CGCGTTTGAAGTACCGAGCGCGATAATCAGCGCATACACGGCCGGGTTGGCGCCCGTAGCAAGGGCGATGTTGATCGCGATTGGAACCAGCAGCACGGTCGCGCCGACGTTCGACATGATCAGCGTAAATACGGTCGCCAGCAGCGCCAGCGCAATCTGCATGGTCAAGTCGTTGACATCGCCAACCATTGCCAGCATCTGTTGTACCAGCCAGGCGGCCGTACCCGTGATTTCCATGGCGAAGCCGAGCGGAATCAGGCTGGCCATCAGAAACACGGTTTTCCAGCTAACTGACTGATACGCTTCATCCATGCTCAACACGCCGGTCAGCACCATGCCGATCGCACCGGTGAGCAGAGCGATCGACAGGCGAAAGTCGGTAAACAGAATCAGAAACATGGCAAGCGCGAAAAAAGCCAGCGCCCAGCTAACTTTCTGCGGTCGCAGTTCTTCTTTCGGGATGTCGGTGGCAACGATGAAATCTTTGTCGCGTGCAACCGTGGCCAGATCACGCCAGGTCGAGTGCGACACCAGGCAGTCACCGACGCGCAGCGTTTCTTCACGCAGGCCCTCACGCACAATGGTGTTGCCGCGGTTAATTGCGAGTACCGAAATGCCGAGTCTTGAACGCAAGCGCTCTTCACCGATGGTTTGGCCGATCAGCGTCGAGCCGGGTGGAATGACCACTTCCGAAACGCCGGCACGGCTCGGGTCGAACAGGCTGCCAAAGGTGCGCAAGCGCGGCTGCAGCTTAAGCTGATTGTCGACCGCGAATTGACCGACCTGCTGGCGCGTGCCCATCACGCCGAGCACGGTGCCGACCCAGATCATCTCATCGGCCGGCGGTGCAAGCCGCGGTTTATCAGTATTCTGGATCGCCAGCAACAAAGGTGCGTTCTCGAGTTTCTCGGCATCTTCCACGCGCATCCCGACCAGCGGCGAGTCGACCGTCACCAAGAGTTCATGCACATCGCCTTCGATGCCGTAGACTTCAGCGAAATAGTTCTTGGTACGCCCCGGCGAAGCCGGTTTGTTGCCTGGCGACAGCGGCAGCAGGTAGCGACCGATGATGAGAAAATACAGCAGGCCGGCGGCCAGCAGCGAAAGGCCAATTGGCGTAACCGAAAACAAATCGAACGGCCGCAAGGCTTCGGCACCCGGCGGCAGCGAGCGGTTCGAAGTTTCGAGCAGATCGTTGAGTAGAATCAGCGGCGATGAACCGACCATGGTGATCGTGCCGCCAACAATGGCGCAGAAACCCATTGGCATCAGCAGCTTCGACAGCGGCAGATCCAGCCGGCTCGATATGCGACCGACCACGGGCAGAAACAGTGCGGTCGCGCCGGTGTTCTGCATAAAGCCTGAAGTCACGCCGACCGTCGATGAAATCATCGACACGATGCGCCGTTCCGAGCGACCACCGTAGCGCACGATCCAGCCGGCTACGGTGTTCATCACGCCGGTACGATCCAGCCCGGCACCGATAATCATGACTGCGATCACGGAGATGACTGCGTTCGAGGCAAAGCCGTTGAATAACTGATCGGCCGGCACCAGACCAAGTAGCCCGAGCAGCACCAGGATGCAGACTGCAGCAATGTCGATACGGACAATTTCCGAAACAAATAAACCGATGGTCAGGCCGAGCAAAGCCAGTACCAGCATCATATCGCCGGTCAGGCTCAGCCCGTTTTCCACGGCGGTCTCGTTATTGTGGTATCAATCGGCATGTAACCCCTAACAATAACCGATTCGTTGGCTTGTGTCTCCTTAGAAACCCGTACTGCATATCATTTAAAA
>JBCCHH010000492.1:0-1798 GCA_039028855.1 Pseudomonadota bacterium
AGCGACTCGAACGCGAACTGGCCGATCTGGGTAGCCAACAGCGCGACACCAGCGTACTGGATTTACAGTACAGCGCAGCGACCGGCGGCAATGCGGAATTTACGATTGAATACGTCGTGTCACAAGCCTACTGGCGGCCGGTGTATGAATGGCGGTTGGATACGCAGACGGCTCAACTGGAAATGATTCAATCGGCCATCGTGCAGCAGAACACGGGTGAAGACTGGAGCGATGTTGCGCTTTCGGTTTCTCTGGCGCGTCCGTCGGCGGGCGGGCAACTGCCGGAGTTACAACCTTGGTGGATTAGTGTAGCTGAACCAGTATTGACTGAATCCGTTGCATCCCCCATGGCGGAAGCAGAAATGCTGAATCGAGTCCGAGTAAGCGGTTCCAAAGTCATGGCCGCCGATATGGCTGAAGCCAATCTCGCCGGCACGGAATTCACTCAAAGCTACCAAATCGGTGGCCGCTCCAGCCTGCCCGGCGATAATCAGGAACGCCGTTTCCGCTTATCCAGCACGGCAATGGATGTGAGCTTAAGCGCACGCACGGTACCAACACGTCTAGCGCAGGCCTGGCTATTTATCGAAGGCGAGTTCAACGGCGAGGCCGCATTGCCGCCGGGTCGATTGACCATGTATCAGGACAACACGCTGGTCGGTCAGAATTATTTCGAGGGCATTCGCCCAGGCGCTGAACTGGCCGCCAGCTTCGGCGTGGATGATCGAATCGAAGTTGAATACGAGTTGATGGAACAAACGCGCGAGAGCGAAGGCGTGATTCGAAGGTCGACCCAGCAGATTCGTCAATATCAGATCACCGCGCACAATCGTCATAACCGATCGGTCGAGTTAACCGTGCTTGATCAGATGCCGGTTTCAACCGACGAACGCATTGAAGTCGAACTCACTCGCGCCACCACTACTCCCGACGAACGCGATGTGGATGATCAGCCCGGCGTGCTGGCCTGGAACCTGGATCTGGGCGCTGGCCAAAGCCGTGAGATCATCATCGGCTACAGCGTGAGCTATCCCGAAAACATTGAAACCATCGTAGGATGGTGATGAACCTCGCATAAGCGTGAAAGTTCGTCTGCCGAACCGTTGCTATACTCGCAGCGGTTCGGCAGGCCTGATTCGAACAACCGCCTTTGCACATCGTCTCAGGTCTGCCCCACACCTGGAACAATGCATGTCAAAGCCTGAATACACCGCACGACTCACGCCTGTACGACGCGCTCTGCTGGATCGACTGCTGGATCAACTGCTGGATCTGAGTCTGGTCGAGCGCAATCAGCAACTCTCCGCGTTAGCCAAGACGCACCCACGGATACATGCCCATTTAGCCTGCCTGGTTGCGGCTTCAACCGAGCCTACACATTATCTGGAAACGCTGTTTGGCCGGGTCGGTTCGGCCGCACTCGACTCGATACAGCCTGATATGCCCCTGCTACCGACGGGCACGCGGATCGGCGATTGGCGACTGATCGAGCCGGTCGGCGCCGGCGGCATGGGTCAGGTCTATCGTGCCGAACGTGCGGACGGTTCGTTTGAGATGAGCGTGGCGATCAAGTTTATTCGCACGCAGCACGATGAAAAACTCAATGAGCAATTGAGCCTCGAAACGCAATTGCTTGCACGCCTCGACCATCCTAATATTGCACGCGTGATCGACGGCGGTACGCTCGACGACGGCCAGACCTATCTGGTTATGGAATGGGTCGAAGGCGAGGACTGGAGCGTTTGCCGTGAGCGCATGATTCAGTCGCCAGATCAGGGATTGAGGCACTTTATCGAAG
>JBCCHH010000493.1:0-1784 GCA_039028855.1 Pseudomonadota bacterium
GGTACGCACGGCAAGACCACAACATCGAGCATGCTCGCCTGGGTGCTCGAACAGTCCGGGCACAATCCAGGCTTTCTGATCGGCGGCGTACCGGGCAATTTCGAGATTTCAGCGCGCGCCGGTGGCGATTCATTCGTGGTCGAGGCCGATGAATACGACACGGCGTTTTTCGACAAGCGGGCTAAATTTGTCCACTACCGGCCCAAAGTGGCGATTCTGAACAATCTGGAATTCGACCACGCCGATATTTATCCAGACTTAGAGGCTATCGAAACCCAGTTCAATCACCTGTTGCGCACCATTCCAGGCAGCGGTCATCTGATCGTCAACCAGCACGATGCCGCACTCAAACGCGTACTCGAACAGGGCTGTTGGACACCAACCCAGAGCTTCGGCATCGCCGATGAAGTGGAAGCAGAATGGACGGTCAAACTACTGGAACCGGCCGCGCGCAGGCTTCAGATGATCCATGGCGGGCAGCCGCTGGCCGAGCTCGAATGGAACCTGACCGGCCGCCATAACGCGCTCAATGCCCTGGCCACGATCGCCGCGGCTTCCTCGATTGGCATTGACCCGGCCGATGCCGTGGCCGCGCTGAGCCAGTTTGCCGGCGTGAAACGACGCATGGAATCGCTCGGCAAAATCAAGGATATCCAGATTTACGACGACTTCGCCCATCACCCGACCGCCATCCGCCTGACCTTGGAAGGCCTGCGCCGCTCGGTTGGCGGTGCGCGCATTCTGGTCGCACTCGAACCTGGCAGCAACACCATGCGCGGCAGTCATCATCTCGATTTACTGCCTCCGGCACTGGCAGCCGCCGATTTTGTCTTCATGCAAAGCGACGATGCGCTCGAATGGGATCCGTCGGGGATATACGCCAAGGTGCAGGTCGAAGGGCGCTTCCGCAGCGACCTCGACAATATGCTCGACGACCTCCTCAACGAGGCGCGTGCCGGCGATACTGTGGTGTTCATGAGCAATCGCGGCTTCGGCAACGCGCCGCGGCGATTTGTCGATCTGCTGTCGCAATCTTGACGGACGATCAGTAGGCTGTCGCCATGCACAATCCAACATCCGATCACGAACCATCACAACCCTTGAGCATCCCGCTATTTCCGCTGCCGCTGGTGTTGTTCCCCGGTGCCTGGCTGCCGCTGCGTATTTTCGAAACGCGCTATCTGAACATGGTGCGCGACTGCACATCCAGCGGCACGAGCTTCGGCATTGTACATATGGAGCCGGCCGAGACCGGCCGCACGGCACGACATGCCGTTATCGGCACCGAAGCGCATATCGAGGACTTTTCCACACTCGATGACGGCCTGCTCGGTATCGAATGTCGCGGCGGCTCGCGCTTTCGCATTCAGCGTACGTTTGCACGCGAAGACGGCTTGCTGATGGCCGAGATCGATTGGCTGGCCGAAGAACAGCGCCAAGCCGTCGCGGCTGAATTCGGTGCACTACAAACCCTGCTACAGCAGATCATGCAGCAAAAAGAGCTGCCGATTGATCCTCAAACCGATCCGGCAGAAGCCTCGTCATTGAGCATGGCACTGGCCGCGATTCTGCCGATGGCAAGCGCTCAGGCCCAGGTCGCGCTGGAAATGCACAATCCCAACCAGCGGCTCGGTTATTTGCTAACCCTGCTGCAAAGCGGCGACGACCGCATGCTGCAAGCCTGAGCCTATTCCAGCGAGCCAAAGGCAATCACCCAGTACAATTGGATTTATTTTTCGACATTTATTCTGGAATTATGAAATGAGCAATCTGGCCAATAAAAC
>JBCCHH010000494.1:0-1782 GCA_039028855.1 Pseudomonadota bacterium
CGGCTGTCGCGTGCGGCGCAGGATCGCGTGGCCGATTTCAGCGCGCATGGTGATGAAACCATCAATGCCGTATCGACAGTGCAGACCTTCGCCCAGGAGCAGCGCGAAGCGGGCTACTTCAGTCGTCTGGTCGAGTCCGCTTTCAAGGCCCAGCGCCAACGGATTTTTGCTACCACGGTACTGATTGTGCTTGTGATTGTGATGACCTTCGGTTCGGTCACGTTCGTGCTGTGGCTGGGTGCGCGCGCCGTGCTTGAAGGCGGTTTGACGCCGGGCCAGCTCAGCCAGTTTGTTTTGTACGCATTGATTGCGGCGGGGTCAACCGCGTCGCTGAGCGAAGTCTGGGGCGATGTGCAGCGCGCGGCCGGTGCGATGGAGCGGCTGGCCGAACTGTTGGGCGCCGAATCCTCATTGCAACTGGCTGATCCGGCCACGCCGCTGCCGGACGGTCCGGTCCGGCTCGAGTTTGACCGGGTCAGCTTCGCCTATCCGTCGAGTCCCGAAGTTGACGTGCTGAAAAGTCTGAGCTTTAGTATCGAGTCCGGCCAGACGGTGGCACTGGTCGGCCCTTCCGGTGCGGGCAAGAGTACGATTTTCCAGCTATTACTGCGGTTCTATGATCCGAATGCGGGCGCGATTCGCATATCTGGTATAGATTTGAAATCGCTGCAACCGACTGAGCTGCGCGCTGCGCTCGGCGTCGTGCCGCAGGATGTGCTGCTTTTCTCGGGCTCGGCTGCCGACAACATTCGCTACGGCGTGCCCGATGCGCCGTTCGAGCACGTGCGTGCAGCCGCAGGCGCGGCCCAGGCGGCTGAATTTATCGACCAGATGCGCGATGGCTATGAAACTTTTCTCGGTGAGAAGGGCATTCGCCTGTCGGGCGGTCAGCGCCAGAGGCTCGCCATTGCCCGTGCATTGATCAAGCAGCCACGATTGCTGCTGCTGGACGAAGCCACGGCCAGCCTCGATGCCGAAAGCGAGCGGCTGGTGCAGCAGGCGATCGACGCAGCCAGCCGCGACCGCAGCGTGCTGATCATCGCGCATCGCCTGGCCACCGTGCGCCGGGCCGATCGGATTCTGGTGCTCGATCGTGGACAGCTTGTTGCCGAAGGTACGCATGACAGTCTGCTTGAGTCATCCGAGCTATATGCGAAACTGGCTCGTCTCCAGTTTGCCGATGAAGCTACGGGCGGAATTGAGCTGGAACTTTCCTGAGTCGATATACTCTGCATATCCGACAATGTAGCTTGAACTGCAATTTAACTGATTCCAAACTGAGGATTTCACGATGCGCAAACCCAGCCTGATGATTCGAAGCGGTATCGCTATTTCTGCACTGATGGTTGTGCTTTTCCTCACCGGCTGTGCGGCCAATTCACCGTCGAATGACGTGTTGATTGCCGACTCTCGCACCGCCCTGATTCGCTTCGCCGAAACCGATCCCGGTCTGAACGACTGGGTCAATCACGCGCATGGCTATGCGGTATTTCCCAGCGTCGGCAAGGGCGGCTTGGGCGTCGGTGGTGCATTTGGTCGCGGTATTGTGTTTGAACGCGGCGAGCCGATTGGGCGCACTTCATTGACTCAGGGCACAATAGGCTGGCAAATCGGCGCGCAAAATTTCGCGCAGGTAGTTTTCTTCCAGGACGACGCCGCACTGCGCACCTCCCCGCGCGATATTTTTTATTTTTCCGCTCTGGCAACGGCCTTTGCCGCCACTGCGGGTGCGGCTGCGACTACCAGCTATGAGCGTGGGGTGGCGGTATTTATTATGGTGAA
>JBCCHH010000495.1:0-1780 GCA_039028855.1 Pseudomonadota bacterium
AACGGCCGCGGCAGGCGCTGCCGGATCATCAGCGTCTGGCCAATGGGCTGATGGTCAATATTGAGCAACAGCAGTCGTTGGACGCGCTGCATCAGCAGTGGATGACTTCCGCGGAATCGGTCATCGCGTCGCATCGATCATCTACCAGTGGCCCGAACGCTCAGTCCGGCCAGGCACTGATGGCCTGGCTTGAATCCGAATCGCCGCATTTGGTGCTCGTCGGTGAGGACAAGGAATTGCTGTGGCAGGGCACCGGTACCGCGGGGGGTGGTCTGAAAGAATTCCTGACTCGGCTCTCGCCCCAAGCCGAGGAATCGATCATTCAGGATTTGCAGGTCATTGATCAAAAGAGCCGGCTGTTTCTGAAGTCATTATTGAAACCGGATGAACTTGTGCCACCTGCGGCCTGGATGACCGAAGGCGGTCTGAGCTATATCCATGGAGAGACCAACCGCATTGCTTATTCGCTGACTGACGATCCCGACCGTCTGTGGCAGGTCGCGCCACCGTACGAACGTCCGATGCTGGCTGCAAGAACGATTCACGAATGGGGGCACCAGGCGGCCGAATCAGGCTGGGTTCGGATTGATCCGGAGCGGATGCAGGAACGCAAAGGCCATGAGCAAACGCTAGTCGAACTGTTGGACCGGATCGTCAGCGAACTGCCAAAAATGATGAAACCGGCTCTGATTGCAGCGCTGAATCCGGCGAGTACTTCAAGCGAAACACCCGGACAGCAGTTGCTGAAGGGGCTGTTACGCCGGATTGATGACTACATGGCTAATTTTCTGGCCCGACACTATCTGACCCGGGACGGAATGGATACCTACATGCGCAACAATGTCGGCTCGCGCGTGCTCGACTATGCGCCCGAGCAGGCATTGAAACACCTGTTGCGCATCGCTTACGAATATCAGTATCTGCACCTTTCCAGCATTCGCGATCCGCAGGCCTGGTTTATGAAAAGCACCTGGTTTGAAGCGCAGTTCGTCACTCCGGGAATTGTCAGCCTTGAATCATTCGCCCGACTGACGGATCAGATTGCGCGAATCTGCGATTGCTATGAGATTGACGGCGACTATATTGAGCTGTCAGGCGTTCAATGCTGAACCTGTATACGTTTAGTTTTGTACTCCAGCCTGGCCGTTTCGGATGCCCTTGATTGCAAAGTAAAACCCTGTAGCAACCAACGCAATCAGGTTGGAAAGAATAAATGCGATCGTGACGAAATCGTTTGTCAGAGCGGGAATGAAGTCTCTGAGTACGATCATGCTGGCAACGAATACGGATGCAAACAGGCCCCAGCCGGAGATGATCACAGGCATCAGTCGTGATTTAAGCAGCAGATAGAAAAATCCTGCGTTGGCGATCGAGGACAATATTAATCCCAGATGAAACGAGGTGTAGTCTGAGGTGGCCTGGAGTGCGGACAGCATCAGGCGCTGATCCTGAATGGTCAGGTCGGCGTAAAAGCGGGTGCCGGCGATTTCGGCAGCATTCATGCTGTAGACGGCACCGGTCAGCACGAGCACGGCGGCGGCCATGCCAATCAGCAGGCTCCATCCGGCTAACAGACGGCCATAGGCTTGCAGCAGCATGAACAAGCCCAGGTTCACAATCACGCCCAATGCGAACGTTAGCAGACCAATATAGGCTTTGGCTCGTAAACGCTGTTCGGCATCCAGCATATTCCTGGCCGTAGCCTCGACATCGGCGGTCAGGTTGATATCAATGCCCTGGACGACAAAAGTGGCGGCGGAAATGCCAACCACGATCGATC
>JBCCHH010000496.1:0-1772 GCA_039028855.1 Pseudomonadota bacterium
CGCATCGCGGTTGAGCATCGCCAGCGCGTTCGGATTGGTGGCCTCCGAAGTACCCGGCGCGACGCCGAAGAAACCCGCTTCGGGATTAATCGCATACAGACGACCGTCCTCACCCGGATGCAGCCAGCAGATGTCATCGCCAATCGTGTGTACCTTCCAGCCCGCATCGAGATACTGCTTGGGCGGAATCAGCATGGCTAGATTGGTCTTGCCGCAGGCCGACGGGAACGCCGCGGCGACATAGCGCGTTTCGCCTTCAGGATTTTCGATACCGACAATCAGCATATGCTCGGCCAGCCAGCCTTCGCTACGCGCCTGATAGCTGGCGATGCGCAGCGCGTGGCATTTCTTGCCCAGCAGCGCGTTGCCGCCGTAGCCCGAGCCGTAGCTTTGAATCGTGAGTTCTTCCGGAAAATGCATGATAAACCGACGCTCCGGGTCGAGCTCGCCGGTCGAATGCAGGCCGCGCACAAACGTGCCTTCGCGCTCAATCCGCGCCAACGCCGGCGCACCCATGCGGGTCATCTTGCGCATATTGGCGACCACGTACGGGCTGTCGGTAATTTCCACGCCCAGACGGGCAAACGGCGAATCGATCGGGCCCATGCAGTATGGAATCACGTACAGCGTGCGGCCCTGCATGCTGTCTTCGAACAATGCATCCATCTTGGCGTGCGCATCGGCCGGCGACATCCACAGATTATTCGGCCCAGCGTCTTCCTCCTGCGAGGTACAAACAAAGGTCAGATGTTCGACCCGCGCCACATCGCTCGGATCGGAGCGATGCAGATAACAGTCCGGATGCGTTTCGGGATTCAGCCGGGTCAGATCGCCGCTTTCGAGCATCAACTCGATCATCTTGGCATTTTCTTCCGCACTGCCGTCGCACCAGTGAATTTGATCAGGTTGGGTCATGTTCGCGACCGACTCTACCCAGTCGGCCAGTGATTTCAGTGTTGTGCTCATGCTCTCGTCCCAAGATTTTGAAATAGGTTCAACGCGCCGCCTTGCGCAGCGCGCAATTAATGCAAGTGTCAATCAGCCCGGCGTAAATTCGGGCAGGGTTTTCGACAGCAGCGAAAACTCAGGTGTAATGTATTCCGGCAGGCCATGCTCGTCGTAGCTCGGATAGGCCTCGCCGCGAATCAGCGGTTCCAGGTAGCGCCGCGCCGCTTCAGTAATGCCAAAGCCATCGTCGGTAATAAACTCGCCCGGCATTTTCTTTTCGTGATTGGCCACTTCTGATAGCGGCGCACGACCGATTTGCCAGCGATACGGGTCATCGGACAATCGCTCGATCACCGGGATCATGCCGCTGATCCCTTCCAGCGCCATCTGCACGGCCGCCTCGCCAACGGCATAGGCATGTTCAACATCGGTTTGCGAGGCCACGTGGCGGGCCGAGCGCTGCAGATAATCGCTGACTGCCCAATGATATTTATAGCCTAGCTCGCGCTGCACAATGCCAGCCACGACCGGCGCAACGCCGCCGAGCTGTTTATGGCCAAACGCATCGACCGTGCCCGCATCAGCCAGAAAATGACCGTTCGCCTCGCGCGCGCCTTCTGATACGACAATCGAACAAAAGCCGTGCTTTTTGACTGCGGCATCGACCGCAGCACAGAACGTGCCTTGCTCGAACGGCACTTCCGGAAACAGAATGATATGCGGCGGATCGCCGTCTTGACGCTGGGCCAGGCCACCGGCGGCGGCAATCCAACCCGCGTGACGGCCCATGACTTCAAGAATGAACACCTTGGTCGAACTCGACG
>JBCCHH010000497.1:0-1756 GCA_039028855.1 Pseudomonadota bacterium
ACCGGCTGCTACCTACAACGTAGCCTTCAGCGCTTTGCATCGCCCGATTAGCAGCCAGATAGAGTTTGCCATCGCGAATCTTAAGCGGTGAATCCCAGTAGGCTAACGGCAATGTGCCCAGCCGGGTCATCTGGCTTCCGGAGATGTCAAATTCGCTCAAATCGAGCACAAAAAATGCGGTGGAAATTTCTTCCTTTGAGTTTTCAGCTTCGGCCATCAGCGCAAACAACTGTTGACCTTCTATCCTGAACGATTCCCGATCGAGCGGCATACCGGAAACGCTCACCCAACCAGGTCGCTTGTCATAGAAGGGCATTTGGACAATATAGGATTGCCATGATTGTTCGATATCCTTAAGTCGGTAACGGGGCGAATCAGACCAGTAGCGTTGTTGGTATAGCTCATATTCTGACCACGCATAGGTCCACAGATAAGCCGCCTCAGGCGAGACATAGTGTTCCGAATCCGGTTCTGCCAATATTGCGTTTGTGCTGCACTGAAACTGGGCCTCGGCAACCGGGCAGCGCAGGAAACCGTGCACAGTCGGCTCTTTGAGTAAAAAGGTTGGCACTACTACGTCTTTACTTTCGACGACCGGTTGCCAGTCGACGTTTGACCATCCGGCTTGCGACACAGCAATCTGCGGATGCGGCAGATGAGTGCCTAGGTCGGCATTATTCAGTCTAATCTCAAAATACACAAGCAGCTCATCACCCAGCAATCGGCCGGCATAGTTGCTGCTACTGAAATAATCACCGCTGGTGATGCCAATCGTATCTTGATAGTGGAATTGGCCGTCAGCATTGATAGTGAATCGATCAATCGTGGTCGCATCGGCATGGTAGTCATAACCGATGAGTACCAGCAGATTACCGCGCACAAGAATCTCGTCGAACCATGCATCTTCCGAGCGCTGCAGCTCGGCCAGATCGAAACGATCGGTCAGTCGCGGTGCTGTCCGGTTATCGGCCGGATCGACGGCATATAGCTTGCCGCGGCGCAATATGATGATATGCCCGAACGCGTATTTGACCAGCCCGCCTTCATCCACACCCTCATGCTGCACGTTGGTCATGCGCACATCGGCGGCAGAGATACGACTGCCGGTGACCACTACACGGCATAGATACGCCTCATCCTCCTCTTCAGTAGATTGATCATCGTTATCGTTCAGGCAGGCTGAATCATTGTCAGGCTGATGCGGAACCGTCGCCTTCCAATGCTTCATATAGGCTTTCAATTGATCGGCAGCCTGCGGGATGTCAACCGGCTCAGGGCTGGTGCTGCAGGCAGTCAGCATAAAAAATCCAACGCAGGCGAATGCAATTTTGAACCGCATAGTCATCGGCAGACATCCAAATACAAGCGGCTTTTAGGCTATCGCATTTTCGAAGCGTAAACCAGCAACCTATATCCGGGCATCAAAGTATTCTGCTTTGAACGACGTTGCAATTTTTTGATGAGATATGCGGGACGCAAATTCAGATTGATGTCTCTGGTGGACGTTGACTCTCAAGAATTACCTAGCGGCTAAGCAGCAGAAGCTGTTGTGATCCTAGTAAAGAGAGACTCCCATTTTTTATGCGCTTCAACTTGCTGCAACGATCAGTAACGGCCCATCGGAAACGACCACGCCGCCGGGCTGTTCGCGAGTGATGGCGAAAGCGTCCGGATTCAATACGTCGAGCTTGGCGTCAATCGGGATGATGATTTCGTCGCTGCCCTGGGGCACGTCGAATACGCCGCCGTCGACGGG
>JBCCHH010000498.1:0-1750 GCA_039028855.1 Pseudomonadota bacterium
GCTCAGCATCAAAATAGGTGTCTGCGCTTGAGTATTTCGCCTGTCGCAATGCCAGCGGTGTTTTTGATCTGTGCCCAATGAGCAAGTATCGGATTTCCGGCCCAGACGCTACGGCGTATCTGGATCGTTTGGTTACGCGAGATATGAACAAGATTCGCGTTGGCCGCGTGGCCTACGCGATCTGGTGCAACGATGCTGGCAAAGTCATTGATGATGGCACTGTTTTTCGCCTGGCGGAGGATGACTATCGGCTTTGCGCTTACGGCCGGCATATTGCCTGGCTGACAGCATCTGCGATTGGCTTTGATGTTGAAATTATTGATGAGACCGACTTATGCGCCGCGTTGGCGTTGCAAGGCCCTACGTCGTGCGCTGTGCTGCGCGAAATGGGTTTGCCGGATGTCGGTGAGATAAAACCCTTCTCATTGCAGCATTACTCGTTTGCAGGTGGTGAGCTTTGTGTGTCACGTACCGGCTTTACTGGTGATCTGGGTTACGAGCTTTGGATCACGCCAACACTGGCAATAACCTTGTGGGACAGCCTGTTCGAGGCAGGGGCGCTGCATGGAATCAGGCCTATAGGCGGCCATGCTTTGGAAATGCTGCGCATCGAGGCCGGATTCTTGCAGTCCGGCACAGATTTTCTGCAAGCCGACCTAACCGTGCGGCCAGGCCGCTCACGATCACCTTACGAACTGGGTTTCGACTGGCTGGTCGATTTAAACAAGCCGGTGTTTACCGGCAGACGCGCCTTACTAGCCGAGAAGCAGCAAGGCGGCGGCAAGTGGCGCCTCGTTAAGCTGGATATTGAAGGCAACAAGCCTGCGCACAATGCGTACGTGTATGCGGGCAGCAAACAAGCCGGCTTCGTAACCTCGGCCATGTGGTCGCCGGTAGCAAAAAAGAATATTGCGATCGCTAATGTCGAGGCGGCTGCGCTCAATAATGGTAAAGCGCTTAGCGCCGAAATTTATTACCAACGCGAGTTGCATTGGTCAAAGCAAATGGCCACGGCCAAGGTTCTGGATGCACCCTTCTGGGATCCGCCAAGACGCAGGCAAACACCACCTGATAATTATTGAATCATTTTGCGAGCAAGCTGATGAGCACAATCTCCACAGGAGCTACGGATACCGAATTTGAACAGGCGTTAACACCGCCTGGCTGGGTTTATTCAGATGCAGCGCTTTTTCAGCGCGAGCAGGAAACGCTATTCCGAAAGCAATGGTTATGTGCGGGGCACAAATCGCGACTGCTTAAGCCCGGTGACTACTTTGTTGTGAATTTCGGCGGTGACTCGGTCATTGTTAGTATGGGTGCGCAGGGCCAACTAAACGCATTTCACAATGTTTGCCGCCACCGCGGCACACGATTGGCCGACGCAGGTTCTGGCAATGCCCGACAGTTTCTGTGCCCTTACCACGCCTGGTCGTATTCGCCGGATGGGGCATTGCTGGCAGCGCCCGGCATGGATGAGCGCCCGGACTTTTGTAAAGGCGATTATTCTTTGTTGCCTGTGAGCATTCAAACCTGGAATGGGTTCCTGTTTATCAATCTGGACGCAAGCGCTGCGGATATCAAAGACACCTGGCCGGAAATGCCCGACCTTTCTGATTACGATATGTCCGCGTCCGTTTGGGTCAAATTGCGATAGTACGCGTGGACTCCCGACCCGGACGGAGTCAAGGTACCAGACATGACCGTGCGCGAGAAACTGCCGGAACCGGTCGCCGAACTTCGGCCCCGTCAA
>JBCCHH010000499.1:0-1750 GCA_039028855.1 Pseudomonadota bacterium
GAACAGGCGCGCGCCTGGACCGATGCCGATCCGGCGGTACAGGCCGGCAGTCTGATCATGGAGCTTAAACCCTGGTACGGTTCGGCCGCCGTGCAAAAGGTTAACGATATCCACGGCCGGATTGCGCAAAGCAATCCATAGCGGACACGGGCGTCGCCTAACGACGGCGCCCGGTCACTTTACTGTTCGCTGCACATCGTTCGACGGCCTGTCGACGAACGCCATTTCTGAGGCATTTGATGCTGCCCAACGCTAAGCAATCCTGCTATAATTAAGCGGATTTGCACGGGCGGATTAGAAAATTTCTGATTTGTCCGTGATTTCAGGTTAATCAGCAACCCGATGCAGCGTTTTTCGGCCAGTGCCCCGGGCTGAAACGCCGGATGGCGAGAGTGTGTAATGAGTTCATCCAGCGAACAATCCGTGGCCGGTGAGGGTTCACAAAATTCAGCCGAAGCGCTTGCGCGAACCATGGTCTGGTTGCTGCGCACCGAAGCCGTATTGACGGCCATCGCTGCGGTCGGCCTGGCCTTGTGGCTGGGTCGGGATGCGGCGCTGGCCGGTCTGGTCGGCGGTGCGATTGGGATTGTGCTGACTGCGGTTGCCGCGCTGCGGATGGTCATCATCGGCAATCACGCGGAACCGGCGCAGATGGTCATGGCGTTTTATCGCGGCATGGCGATGAAATTAGTGCTGGCGGTGGTCCTGTTTACCATCGTCGCAAAATGGTTTGCCGGTTTTTTCTTGCCGGTTTTAATTGGATACATAGCCACTTTAGTGGCCTATTGGCTGGCGTTGTGGCGGCTTCGAGTCGCAACCATCGCCAAGGCTTAAGCACAAGGAACGAGCCAACGTGTCTTTTTTGTTCGCCGCAGGAGACGGAGAGTTTTCGCCCACGGGCTACGTAACCCATCACCTTGAGCACCTCAAGGTCGGCGAAGGCTTGTGGATGGTCCACGTCGACACGCTGTTTTTCTCGCTGGTGCTCGGTTTGTTGATGGTGTTCGTGTTCTGGCTGGCTGCGCGCAAGGCCACCGCAGGCGTTCCGGGCAAGCTGCAGAATTTCATCGAAATGCTGGTCGACTTCGTCGATAACTCGGTCAAGGATGCGTTCCACGGCCCACGCGGTTTTGTCGCGCCGCTGGCACTGACGATTTTCGTCTGGGTATTGCTGTGGAATCTGATGGACCTGATACCGGTCGATTATTTGCCGCTGGCGGCGTACAACTTTTTCGGCCTGGAATATCTGCGCGTTGTGCCGTCGGCCGATGTCAACGGCCCGCTCGCGCTGTCGCTGTCGGTGCTCGCGCTGATCCTGATCTACAGCGTCAAAGGCAAGGGCTGGGGTGGTTTTGGCAAGGAGCTGCTGTTCCACCCGTTCGGCAAAAACCCATTGCTATGGCCGGCCAATATTCTGCTGAACCTGATTGAGATGATCGACAAGCCGGTATCGCTGGCCATGCGTCTGTTCGGCAACCTGTACGCGGCCGAGCTGATCTTTATTCTGATTGCGATGCTGCCGTGGTGGATTCAGTTCATCCCGGGCGGCGCGTGGGCGGTGTACCACATTCTGGTCGTGCCGCTTCAGGCCTTTATTTTTATGACGCTGACGATTGTCTATCTGTCGCTGGCGTACGAAGAGCATTGATTTTTGGCTATAACCTTTACCTTTGATTTTTACATTTAATCAGTACGAGTACATTTAGGAGATACAACCGTGGAAGCAATGATTGCACAAGTTCAGGCCAGC
>JBCCHH010000500.1:0-1745 GCA_039028855.1 Pseudomonadota bacterium
ATCGCTTTTTTATAAAATCATCGAGTCTCAATACCCGACTCCGTCGCCACCAACACCTGATCGGCGCCGCGCTGCGCGAACAGACCGCAGGTGACCACTCCCGGGATCTGGTTGATTTCGGTTTCAACCCGGACCGGATCGACCAGATCGAGATTACGCACGTCCAGAATCAGATTGCCGTTATCGGTCACGAAATCCGCGCGCAGTTCGGGCTGCCCGCCGAGCTTGACCATCTGTCGCGCCACGAACGCACGTGCCATCGGCAGCACTTCGACCGGTAGCGGAAACTCGCCCAAAACCGGCACGCACTTGGATGCATCGACGATGCAGACGAAGCGCCGACTGGCGCCGGCAATAATCTTTTCTCGCGTCAATGCGCCGCCACCGCCCTTGATCAGCCTTTTATGCGCATCGACCTCATCGGCGCCATCAATATACAGCTCCAGATCGCCGGTCCGATTCAGATCGGTCACATGCACGCCGATGTTTTTTAACCGCTCGGTCGTAGCTTCCGAAGACGACACGGCGGCTTCAAGCCGAATACCCGAAGCCGCAAGCTGATCGATCAACGCATTTACGGTCGAGCCGGTGCCGACACCCAGCAACATGCCGTCTTCGACCTGCTTCATCGCGGCCTTGGCCACTTCGATCTTCAACCGCTGCTGACTCATGCCGCCAGTTCCTTTTCCATTTTCAGCACCGTATTCCACTGCTTTTTCGTCACCGGCATAATCGACAGGCGATTGCCTTTGGCCAGCAGCCGGAAATCATCGAACCGTTCCACATTCGCTTTCAGATGTTTTAACGTGACCGGCTGTTCAAGCTCACGCACGAACTGCACGTCGACCAGCAGCCAGCGTGGGTTATCCGGGTCGGATTTGGCGTCGAAATACTTCGAATCCGCGTCGAACTGGGTGAAGTCCGGATACGCTTCGGATACGATTTCCATAATGCCGACAATGCCAGGCTCGGCGCAGTTGGAGTGATAGAAAAACGCCAGATCGCCGACCTTCATCTCATCGCGCATGAAATTCCGTGCCTGATAATTGCGAATGCCGTCCCACGGCTCGGTCTGTTTTTTGCATTTTTTCAAATGTTCAATACCGAATACATCGGGTTCGGATTTCATCAACCAGTACTTCATCGAACGCTTTCCGTTTTTTGCTCCGGCACAGTGTAGCAACCCGACTCCCGCTACACACGAGCAGCGAGAAATAGCTGACAATCCTGCATACACTCCGGAGAAATTGAGGCGAGCGTGGCAGCAAAAACCAAGCAGGAACTGATCGACGTATCGGAAAAGGAATTCGCCAAACTGCAGAAACTGTTGGCCGATATTGACCAGCAACTGGCACTGACGCCACACCCGGAAGACAGCATCACAATCAAGGATACGATCAGCCATCGCGTTCACTGGAACGATCTGTTCTTCGGCTGGTACGAAAACGGCGTTGCCGGTCGGCCGGTGCATGTACCAGCCGAGGGTTATAAATGGAATCAGCTCAAAGAATACAACCGCCTGGTGCGCGAGCAGACGGCTTCGCTGAATTGGAACAAAGCCAAAACCCAACTGCAGCAGGCGCATGACCGCCTGATGGAATTCCTGCATTCCCGCAGCGAAAAAGAACTCTACGGGCCGCCTGAATACGACTGGCAGGGCAAATGGCCTCTAGGCCGCTGGGCCGAATCGACCGGACCCAGTCATTACCGCTCAGCCGCGAAATACCTGCGCGAAATCAAACGCA
>JBCCHH010000501.1:0-1733 GCA_039028855.1 Pseudomonadota bacterium
GCGAAGTTCAATTTTATTGTGCGCTGCTGAAGATTCCGTTCCGATTGTCGCCAGGCAGGGCAGTCGACATTTCTTTGAGCAGCTTGAATTGCAGTGGCTTCAGAATCATCAATCCCAACCCGAATCGCTGCCGTTCGAAGGCGGTTGGTTCGTCTATCTGGGCTACGAGGCCGTCGCTGAAATTGAGCTGAAATTGCATCTTCCTGAAGCCGATGACTGCTTGCCCGTAGCCTTTGCGCAGCGGTGCGATGCTGCGCTCGTGGTTGAGCATGGCAGCGGTATGTGCTGGCTGGTTGCAGAAAATCAGAATCGACTGGATTCGCTGCGAACAGAACTATCCGAAGAGCTGCCGACGCCAATCGAATCCTCTTTACCTGAACTCAATATGCGAACCGAAGCGCCGGAGCGCTTTATCGATGGCGTAGAGCGCATCCGCCAATACATCGTCGAAGGCGATGTGTTTCAGGTTAATCTGTCGCGGCGCTGGCAGGCCGAGGCCTGTGACGCACTCGATCCGGTCGACCTGTATCGCCGGCTGTCGCGTGCCAATGCTGCACCGTTTGCGGGTTTAGCTCGTTTGCCGGGTGGGGTGGTGCTGTCGTCCTCGCCTGAGCGCTTGGTCGAAAGCCGTCATGGCATCGCGCAGACCCGGCCGATTGCCGGTACGCGGCCGCGCGGCGGTTCGGCCGCGCATGATCGTGCGCTGTCGGACGAATTGCTTGCCCATCCCAAAGAGCGTGCCGAGCACGTTATGCTGATTGATCTGGAGCGTAATGATTTGGGCCGTGTGTGCAAGCCAGGTAGCGTCGAAGTAGATGAGCTGATGCAGATTGAAAGCTATGCGCATGTGCATCACATCGTCTCGAATATTCGCGGCGAATTGCGCGAAGATGCGAATCCGATTGATTTGATTCGGGCCGTGTTTCCGGGCGGTACCATCACGGGTTGCCCAAAGGTACGCTGCATGGAAATCATTGCCGAATTGGAATCGGCAGGCCGCAGTTTTTACACCGGATCGATGGGTTATCTCGGTCTGGATGGCCGGCTTGATCTGAATATTCTGATCCGCAGCATGTCGGTTTCTGGTCACAAGCTGGAATTTCGCACCGGCGCCGGTATTGTGGCCGATTCGATTGCCAAAGCCGAAGTAGCTGAAACGGAAGCCAAGGCTGCCGGCCTGCTGCACGCGTTACATGATGACTGAAAATCAGTCCGTCAGCTTGCTTGTCAATGGCATGGCGCAAAATATCATTGCCGCCGATGATCGCGGCTTGCTGTACGGCGATGGCCTGTTCGAAACCATCGCCTTTTGCACCAGTCAAGCGCCGCTTTGGGAACTGCATATGCAGCGTCTGCGTACGAGCTGCGAGCGCCTGTTTTTGCCAATGCCTGAGCCGGAACTGTTGGCTCACGAATGCCTGCGCCTGGTCGCCGGCCTGACGCGCGCAGTTGTGCGGATCACGCTCACACGCGGTTCGGGTGGGCAGGCCTACATACCGCCGGAAAATCCTAAGCTGAATCGAATCTTGATGCGCCGGACCTATCCGACAATCAGTGATGGCGTGAGCATGATTCGCAGCGGGATTGAGCTGGACGGCAGTGATGTACTGTCGGGCATCAAACATCTGAACCGGCTGGAACAGGTGCTGATCGGGCGTGAATGTCGGCAACTGAACGCAGGCGAAGCGCTCGTCTGCGATCGGCAAGGTTATGTGGTCGAAGGGCTCAGCAGC
>JBCCHH010000502.1:0-1729 GCA_039028855.1 Pseudomonadota bacterium
CGCCACCTCGGCACAGATCAGTCGAATGCTTATCTGAATGCTGGTTCGCTATACGAGCGCCATCACTCTGAAGAATAAACACCCTACCATCAAACAGCAATATATTCGCCACTATTTCAGACGAAAACAAATTGCTGAGTTTCGAGTAAAGTAAAGCTGGTGCCGAGAAGAGGACTCGAACCTCCACGTCCTAATGGACACTGGCACCTGAAGCCAGCGCGTCTACCAATTCCGCCACCTCGGCATAAAAGAAGTGACCGAGGCAAGGGGGGAACCTCGGTCACAATCCGGCGCGGGGAAGGGGGGACCCCAAGACCGGAAGCGTGAATTTTAACGGCTATTGCGTTAGTGTCAAGGATGTAGTTCACAGTTTGCGTAAAAAAATACAGCTCATTACGTTGCTATCAAGGCAAATATGGTACCAATGATATAATTCTTATCGCATTTTTACGATAAGAATGGTTATTTTTTCGAAAGCCCTAAGTGTTCTCGAGATCTGTAGCAATAATTAATATTTCAAGGATTTAGCATGAATTTCGATTTGACCGAAGAGCAGCAGATGATTCAGGCCGCAGCCAGGGATTTCGCTGAGGAGCGGATTGCGCCAGTGGCGGCTGATTTTGATCATTCGGGCGAGTTTCCTCTCGATAACATTCGCGCCATGGGCGAGCTGGGCCTGATGGGCATTGAAGTGCCGGAAGCGTATGGCGGTGCAGGGTTGGATACGATTGGTTACGTGTTGGCCATGATCGAAGTTTGTGCAGCCGATGCCGCGCACGGCACGATCATGAGCGTAAACAACTCCTTGTTTTGTAACGGCATTCTGAAGCATGGTACGGAAGATCAGAAAAACACCTACGTCCGCGGTGTTGCCAGTGGCGAGCATATTGGCGCTTATGCACTGACCGAGCCGCAGTCTGGCTCGGATGCATCGCGTATGAAGTCACGCGCCGTGTTGTCTGAGGACGGTTCACATTATGTTATCAATGCACGCAAGTCGTGGATTACCTCAGGCCCGTTTGCGCGTTACATCGTGCTGTTTGCGATGACCGATGCCGAAGCCGGTGCTCGCGGTGTTTCGGCATTTATTATCGACACACAAGAACCCGGTTTCAGTTGCGGCAAGACCGAGCCCAAGCTCGGCATTCGCGCCTCGGCAACCTGTGAAATCGAGCTGGATGGCTATCGCTGTCCAATCGAAAATCGTCTTGGCGATGAAGGTGAAGGCTTCAAGATTGCGATGGGCGTGCTCGACGCTGGGCGTATCGGGATTGCCGCGCAGGCCGTTGGCATTGCGCAAGCGGCGTATCAGGCTAGCCTGCAATACTCGCGCGAACGCAAGGCGTTCGGCCAGGAAATCGGTAGCTTTCAGATGATCCAATCCAAGATTGCCGACATGAAATGTCGGTTGGAGGCATCGCGCTTGTTGACCTTGCGGGCAGCCTGGGCCAAGCAACAGGCGGTTGCTTCAGGTACGCGCTTTACGCTCGATGGTTCGATGGCCAAGCTGTATGCCTCGGAGGCCTGCATGTGGATCGCGCATCAGGCCGTGCAGCTTCATGGTGGTATGGGTTACAGCAAGGAAATGCCGGTTGAACGCTATTTCCGCGATGCCAAAATCACCGAAATTTACGAAGGCACTAGCGAAATCCAGCGTATGGTCATCGCGCGTCAGGAGACCGGTTTGCGTTGACGTGTGGCATGCCTTGCTGCATGATCCAAGGTGAAA
>JBCCHH010000503.1:0-1725 GCA_039028855.1 Pseudomonadota bacterium
AACGGACAAGTTGCTTATCGCCAGCTTGCAAAAGGAGATTGCGAGCGAAGAGTGTGTATCAGGTTCGGGCCGGAAAGCGGATTTCGTAGCGCAGGCCCTGGCCGGGCTCACTGCTGGCTTCGATATTGCCGTCGAGCGCCTGGGTTACCAAGTTGTACATAATGTGGGTGCCCAGACCACTACCGCCCTGACCACGTTTAGTAGTAAAGAACGCATCAAAGAGTTGGCCCAGCTGATCGGCCGCGATGCCGCAGCCATCGTCCTGATAGGTCAGCAAGACGTCTTCACCATCTTGTTGTACGGCAATATCAATGTGACCATCGGCCTTGTTCTCAAAGCCATGAATAATGGAATTCATGATCATATTGGTGATGATCTGGGCTATGATGCCGGGCACCGAGCGAATGTACAGGTCATCGGGGCACTGTACATTGACCTCGTGCCGTGTTTGCTTAAAGGACGGGCCAAGGGATTGTAAAATCTCATGCAGGTAATTATTCAGGTTAAACACCCGTTCTGCTTCACTGGTTTGGTCTACCGCAACTTGCTTGAAGCTGGTGATCAGGTCCGATGCGCGGTTTAAATTAGCCATCAGCAGATTAGTCGTTTGTTCCGCTTCATCCAAAAACGACGCCATGGTTTTATTGGTGAGGGATTTATCCGCATAGTTTTTGCGTACCTCAGCCAGGCGTTCATTAAGAAAGCTGGCGGCGGTTACTCCAACGCCGAGTGGCGTATTCACGTCGTGGGCAATACCGGCTACCAGGCCACCCAGCGAGGCCATCCGTTCAGACTCAAGCAGTTGATCCTGAGCCAGTTTAAGATTTTCCATAGACTGGGCAAGTTCTTTATTCTTTTCCCGCAGCACGTTTTCGACGTACTGACGGTTTTCGTTTTCCTGGCGAAGTTCGCGTTGTTTAGCAATGAGTTCGTCTTTCTGGCGTTCCAAATCCAGCATGATCTGACTCAGCGAAGCGGTTTTCTTAGCGACTTCCTGTTCCAGTAACAGGTTTTGGTCGTCGAGTTTTTTATTCACCCGTTGCAGCTCACTCTGCGTGTTTTTCAGCCGTTGCTGGGAGACAATCAGATCATCGATTACCTGGTTGTAAGAATACTGCAGGAGGCGTAGTTCGTTTTCGTCATCGAGGGTCAGGTAGATTTTTGACTGCTCCGGGTTATCTGGATTGAACGCACTCATTTTCTGCGTCACTTCCATTAACGGATCTGACAGCATGCGACGGAAAGCGGTCATAAACAAAAATACCAGAAAAGCGGTTTTAACAATCGCATTGCCGATTAAAAAGAAAATCCCCACTTCGATACGGCCAAAAATAATATCGAAGTTAGAATACAGAGTGACATCGCCCACGGTGGAGGCACGGTTGGAGAACTCAAAAATCAACGGAAAGCTGTAACTGAACAGGCCGCCGTCATGATCTTCGAGTTCGCCGCTGGTGAAGGGCGCGCGAATTTGTGCAATGGTCACGCCGAGATCAGCGATGTAATCGCCATTCTCATCACGAATTTGAACGCCGGTAACAATGGGCAATTCCATGAGTCCTTCGGCAATTGACTGCGCCTGAGGAATGTTTACTTCCCATATGGCCCGGACGAGGCAGATTAGTGATCAGATAAGGAGTGAGATGTGCCTAAAATATTACATCTGGTACATCTCCACCTCGGTCTGAGGACTGCACATTTGTGTAGATGTGCGTGTAGATGTGC
>JBCCHH010000504.1:0-1714 GCA_039028855.1 Pseudomonadota bacterium
GCGTCGATATCGTCACCGCGCGTGCGGCGCACTGTGGTAATCAGGCCACCGGCACGCGTGATCTGCTGAAAACGATCGATTGTCGCGGCGTCCGGGCAGCGAAACGGCGTGCCGGGGAAAGGATTAAATGGAATCAAATTCAGCTTGCACGGTAATTGTCCGAGCAGCTTGACCAGTTGACGCGCAACGGCCGGCGAATCATTAACGCCGTCGATCATGGTGTATTCAAACGTGATCGATTCCTTGCGTCTGCGCGTTGCCAGATAGCGGCGACAAGCAGCCATAAGTTCCTTAAGTGGATACTTGCGATTGAGCGGCACGAGCCGGGTTCGCAATTCATCGTTCGGCGCATGCAGCGATACCGCCAATGCGATATCCGGCCCGGCGCGAAGCTGGTCGATACCCGGCACTACGCCGGCGGTAGAAACCGTAACCCGGCGCGCCGCCAGGCCAAAGGCTAAATCGTCGCGCATCAGCGACAAGGCCGGCATAACCTGATCCAGATTCAGCAGCGGCTCGCCCATACCCATAAGTACTACGTTGGTAATGCGCGGTTCACCCGGCTCACCTTTGAGTGCACGCGCCGCCAGCCAGACCTGGCCGATGATTTCGGCGCTCGAAAGGTTACGACTGAAGCCCTGGGTGGCGGTTGAGCAGAACGTGCAGTTCAGCATACAGCCGACTTGCGATGAGATACACAGCGTGCCGCGGCCAGGCTCAGGAATGAAAACCGTTTCGACCGCACTACCGCCGGGTAGTGACATCAACCACTTCAGCGTGCCGTCTTCTGAACGCTGTTCATTGAGCAGACTCGGCGGAACAACTTCGGTTTCTGCTTCAAGACGCTCGCGCAGGTCGCGACTCAAGTCCGTCATCAGCGAAAAATCAATCACATCACGCTGGTAAATCCACTGCAACAACTGCCGCGCGCGAAACGATGCTTCACCGATCGAGGTGAAATACTGCTGCAGGCTGGATTGATCCAGCCCGAGCAAATTTGTTTTCGTCACGATTTCAGTCATTTGCCGAGGATTTCGGAGTAACTCTCTGAGTATAGCTTAAAGCTCACCAAAGAAATAGCGGATTTCCTCGGCGGCCGTGTCCGGGCCGTCGGAGCCGTGCACCGCATTGGCATCGATGCTGGAAGCGAAATCGGCGCGAATCGTACCGGCGGCGGCTTCCTGCGGATTGGTCGCACCCATCAGTTCACGATTCTTGGCAATCGCGTCCTCACCTTCGAGCGCCTGAATCATGACCGGACCTGAGGTCATAAACTGAACCAGATCGGCAAAAAACGGGCGTTCACGGTGAACCGCGTAGAAGCCCTCGGCATCCGCCACCGACAGCTCGCGGATCTGCCCGGCCACCACGGTGAGGCCGCCCTCCGCGATCATGGTGTCACCCACCTTTGCGGTGCGCCGATCGTGCTCGGCATGTTGATCAATGCCGAAGACAACGAGAAGACTGAGTTTCCCCAGGACGTCCACTTCATGACCGCCGCCGCCCCGCCACCACCGGCCGTCCTCGAGGCGATGGAGAAAATGGGCATCCAGGTGCTTCATGTCTATGGCCTGACCGAAGTCTACGGACCGGCGGTGGTTTGCGCCTGGCACGAAGAGTGGGTTTGGCGCCAATCTGCAGGTGGTTGTCATGGCATAGTGTGGTTTATTCAGGACACCAAGGTCCTTGAAACAAGCAACTGCATCCTTAGAGC
>JBCCHH010000505.1:0-1711 GCA_039028855.1 Pseudomonadota bacterium
CAACTTCAGGCACTGAAAATTCAATATCAGCGCCAACCTGATTATTGAAGAATCGAGTATTCGACTCCGCCTGCATAATGATTGGACCCTGACCGGTGGCCTGTACCTGAAGTTGTCCGTTTTGGATGCTGACCGTCAACACAAAATCCGGCTGAAGCTCATATTGGCCAAGCAGACGCTGCAGGTTCTGTTCGGATACATTCACGCTTTCGCGCAACTGAATATCGCTACTGATCTTGGCGGCGCGCTCCGGTGCTCCACCCCAGCCTGTTTGCAGCGCCAGCGCAACTACATCACCGCTTTCGTTGCGCTCAACAGTATAGGATGTCAATGAATCCTCAAACGCCAAACGATCATCTGCGACCGGGTAGACCACAAATTCCTGGCTGCCCTGGCGCTGGCTGATCAATTGGCCATTATCCACGCGCAAGGTCCGAACCGTCTGTTCGTCGATGCGATACGTGCCTTCAAATTCAGCCAGCACATCCGCATTGGCTGCGACGGGCTCAAGGTCGGCCGGATACGGCTGATTCATCGCCAGCCCAATCAGCCGTAACGACAGGTTTTCTGGACTCCAGCCGGGACCGATGCGGTTGGACAAGACCACAACAGACAGCGCTTCTGCTGGCAGCCATAGAGCATACGTGCTAAAGCCGAAAATACCGCCACCATGATTGTAAACGGGCCGGCCGAACCACTCGCTCACGCCAATACCGTAGCCGTATCCCTGTCCGTTTCGCGCCTGTGTGGCTGCGCCGTCGGGTGTGATCATCTGCAGATATGAGTCCGATGACAGCACCCTTCCGGTATGCAGCGCCCAATTCCAGCGATCGACATCCAATGCTGTACCCATAAGCGAGCCACCCGCATGCGGCTGCGTCATTGACAGAAACGGCGCGCGAATTGGATTTTCAGCCGGACCCGCATAGCCTTGCACCCGACCCGCCAGCACGGCTTGATCCGCGTATGCATCGGTCGTCTCAATACCTTGAGGCAGCAACAGCCGCTCGCGGATAAAGGTGTTCCACGGCTGTTCAGTGACTGCCTCAATGATGGCCCCAATCAACACATAGCCGGAATTGTTATATCGAAATTGCTCGCCGGGCTCGAAATCAACGGGTTCATCTGCAAACATCGCCACCAGTTCATCGGTCGACACATCGGCTCGGATGGCTTCCGAAGTCATATACCCATCGATGGCGGTATATGATTTGATGCCGGAGGTGTGATTGAGTAATTGATGAATCGTCACTTCGCCGACCGGAAATTCCGGCAAAAACTTCGAAATAGGATCGTCCAGCGCCAGCTCACCGTCTTCGATCAACGCCAAAATTGCCGCTGCCGCATATTGTTTGGTCACCGACGCCAGACGGAATACGTGAGTAGTTTCAAGCGGGACGTCAAGACCGATATTTGCCATGCCGAACGCTTGATTGAAAATCACTTCTCCATCCCGACTGACTACGGCTACAGCGCCGGGTGCATCGTCGGGAAATATCGAATTGAGCATCTCAGCGGCTCGTTGTTCAAACTCAGATTGAGCCGTAACTAGGCCAGATAAGCACAGCATCAGTACGGCGAGTGTTGCAGTTTGCATACGAATCATGATTTAGCTCCTTATTGGCCGAATTTATGATGATGAGTAAACAGCTTGACTGCGCGGTACAAGCCTGAGAGTACTAGTGGGGCAGTGGTGATGCGTGTCGCTGTG
>JBCCHH010000506.1:0-1711 GCA_039028855.1 Pseudomonadota bacterium
CTGATGAACTGGTTCAGCGCATCCTTTTCCTTGAGGGTTTACCGAATCTGCAGGACTTGGGCAAGCTGCGCATTGGGGAGAACGTGCGCGAGATTCTCGAATGCGATCTGGCAATGGAGCATCAGGCCATTCCCGACCTGCGTGATGCGGTCGAATACGCCGATCAAATCCGTGACTACGTGTCGCGCGATCTGTTCAACAAGATTCTGGCCGATGAGGAAAATCACGTCGACTGGCTCGAAACTCAACTGGCCGTGATGGATAAGGTTGGCGAGCAGAATTATCTTCAGTCGCAAATGAAAGCACCTGCGTGAACTCGATACTGGCGACCGTGTATCGGCCAAATAGGCACCTTGCCGCGATTCTTGTGGCCGCCGCTGTGCTGGTCGGCTGCGATGTGAGTATGGATGTCGAAGTCGACCTGACAGCCGAACCTGAGCCGATCGGCTTCGGGCCCGATCCGCACAGCTTTGCGAATTATAATCAGGTGACAATCAGGCATCTGAGCCTCGATCTGGCTACCGATTTCTCGCGCCAGATCCTGGCCGGTCACGCCACGCTTTCCTTATCGCGCAACGATGCGGCTGTCGACACCAGCCAGCAGCGCCTGGTGCTCGATACCTGGCAACTGACGATTCGAGACGTCAATCGGGTAGAAGCCAACGGCACGCTCGAACCGCTGTCCTGGCGGCTGGGCGAAGTGCCGCTCGACGCCAATGACGAACCGCGTAACTATCTGGGTCAACCGCTGATTATTGCGCTGCCGGCAGGCGTCGAACAGGTACGCATCGACTATGCCAGCTCGCCCGAGGCGTTCGGTCTGCAGTGGCTGGATGAACAACAAACCTCGAGCGGCCAGCCGTTTCTATATTCGCAGTCACAGCCGATTTACGCGCGCAGTTGGGTGCCGCTGCAGGACACGCCGGCCGTGCGCTATACCTTCGATGCCAGGCTGCGCGTGCCGCAAAATCTGCTCGCCGTGATGGGTGCCGGCGGCAATCCGACCGAGAAAAATCCAAGCGGCGAATATGCATTCAGCATGCCGCAGCCGATTCCGTCCTACCTGATGGCCATTGCGGTTGGCGAGCTCGAGTTCCAATCCACTGGATCACGCTCCGGTGTCTATGCCGAACCCGACTGGCTGGAACGGGCCGCAAGCGAATTTTCCGAACTCGAAAACATGATTGACATCGGCGAAGCGCTGTACGGCGACTATCGCTGGGATCGCTATGACCTGTTGATCCTGCCACCCAGCTTTCCGTTCGGTGGCATGGAAAACCCGCGCCTGTCGTTCATTACGCCGACCGTGATTGCCGGCGACAAGAGCCTGACCGACCTGATTGCACACGAGCTGGCGCATTCCTGGTCCGGCAATCTCGTCACCAACGCAAGCTGGCGCGAACTGTGGCTGAACGAAGGCTTCACGGTCTATTTTGAAGCACGGATTATGGAAGCCCTGTATGGGCGCGAACGGCGCGATATGCAGGCCAAGCTGGATTACTTCGGACTTTTGGCCGAACTCAGGGAATTGGCCAACGAAGATCAACTGCTGGCCCGCGACTTGTCCAACAAAGATCCTGAAAACGCATTTATCGGTATTCCCTATGACAAAGGCCGGCTGTTCGTCGAATGGCTGGAAGCGCGCTATGGTCGCGAACGCTTCGATGTGTTTTTGCGCGACTATTTCAATCACTTCGCGTTTCAATCGATC
>JBCCHH010000507.1:0-1702 GCA_039028855.1 Pseudomonadota bacterium
AAGCGATTCAGTCACGCCGAATTTCTCCCGAAAGTGAACGCAGCGGGCTCTGGACACCATCGTTCGGCGAGCTGCAAGCCATCAAGCCAATGCATTCAAATACGCTGAAGCCTTACTGAATGAATTGAAATGGCTCAATCGCTGTTTACGTAGTAATAGCGCAGCATCCAACCAAACCCGAGCAGCCCGATCAGCGTCAGATAAGCCGCGGCCACGAGCATAACGTTCAAACCCATGCCAGCAAAATCGACCACGCTGTGACCAATGGCAATAATCGCGATCACGCTCAACGGCGCAAGCACCAGCAGCAGGCCGTCCACACTACGCAACCAAGCCGGACGCGCGGTCGGCGTCGAATAGCGATACAGCCAGAGCATGAACAGTGTGACCGGCGCAGACACAAACAGATCAATCCACATGTACAAACTCCACTTGTCGATTCAAGCCGCAGTTCTGCGCTCGATAATTTGAAAATCCAGCGATGGCAAGCCATCAATTTCGGCTTGCACCCGATCACCAATACCAAGCGCAGCGACACCGGCCGGCGTGCCGCTGAACAGCATATCGCCGGCGTGCAGACTGACTTCCTGCGATAGCCGTGACAGCAATACCGGCACATTCCAGATCATTTCAGCCAGCGTCGCCGATTGACGCAGCTCGCCATTGACCTGCAGGCGAATCGTATGTTCAGCAAGGGGTTGCCAGCTCGCTGCAGCCACCACTTGCCCGACCGGGCCGGACTGATCGAAGCCTTTACTCAGCGCCCAGGGATGGCCGGCCTTTTTTGCCGCCGCCTGTACATCGCGCCGGGTCAGATCGCAGCCGACCGCCCAGCCAACGATGCAATCACTCGCCTGCTCCGGCGTTACATTGCGTCCACCGGAGCCCAGAATCACGACCAGCTCAACCTCGTGATGCAATTCCTGCGTATTCGACGGGTATTCGATCTGCTGCTGTTGAACCAAAGCGCTGGCCGGCTTACTGAAAAACAGCGGCGACTCGGCTTCCGGATTGGCGCCCATTTCGCGCGCATGCGCTGCATAGTTGCGACCGACGCACCAGGCATGGCGCACGGCCAGAACTGACCCATCAAGACACTGCAATTCAGTCGGCTGGTAGTGCATCAGACCAGGCTGCGAATGCCAACGGCCTCGCGCAGACGGGCAATCAACTCGGCGGCTTCGAGCGAGGCTTTTTTCGCGCCTTCAATCAGCACCCGTTCGATCTTAAGCGGATTACCGATCAATTCTTCATAGCACGCTCGCGGCTCGGCCAGTTCGGCATTGATCAGCTCGAACAACTGCTGCTTAACCTCGCCCCAGCTTATGCCATCGGCAAAGGCCTGACGCATTTCATTGCGCTGCTCGGCTGTAGCGAACGCGGCATAGACCGAATACACGCTGGCCTCGTGCGGATCTTTTGGCTCGCCCGGCTCCTGCGAGTTGGTCTTGATGCGCATAATCGCCTTGCGTAGCTTCTTCTCGGGCAGCCACAGCGGGATGGTGTTGTCGTAGCTTTTCGACATCTTGCGGCCGTCCGTACCCGGCAGCGTGGCGACCACATCGTCAACCTGCGCCTGCGGCAGCACGAAATGCTCGCCGTAGCGATGATTGAATCGTGCTGCGATATCACGCGCCATTTCCAGATGTTGAATCTGATCACGCCCAACCGGCACCTGATGCGCATTGAACATCAAAATATC
>JBCCHH010000508.1:0-1700 GCA_039028855.1 Pseudomonadota bacterium
GCTGAAATTCAAAATTTCACGCTTAACTTCGGACCACAGCACCCTGCCGCGCACGGTGTCTTGCGCCTGATCCTGGAAATGAACGGCGAGGTTATCCAGAAGGCCGACCCGCACGTGGGTCTTTTGCATCGCGGTACCGAGAAACTGGCCGAGTCCAAACCATTCAATCAAAGCATTGGTTACATGGATCGGCTCGATTACGTGTCCATGATGAGCAACGAACATGGCTATGTATTGGCCATTGAGAAGTTGCTTGGCATTGAGGCGCCGGAACGTGCTCAATACATCCGCGTCATGTTCGATGAGATCACTCGAATACTGAATCACCTGATGTGGTTAGGTGCGCATGGGCTGGATATTGGCGCCATGACCATGTTCTTGTATTGCTTTCGCGAGCGTGAAGATCTGATGGATTGCTACGAGGCTGTTTCTGGTACACGTATGCATGCCACGTATTATCGCCCGGGCGGCGTGTTTCGAGATCTTCCGCAGGAAATGCCGAAATATCAGTCTTCAAAATGGCGAAGTGAGAAAAGCGCAAACAAATTGAATGAGGCGCGTAGCGGCTCGTTACTGGACTTCATCGAAGATTTCACGCAGCGCTTTCCGGCCTGTGTCGATGAGTACGAAACTCTGCTAACCGATAATCGAATCTGGAAGCAACGTACCGTTAACATTGGCGTCGTATCTCCTGAGCGTGCAATGCAGTTAGGCTTTACCGGCCCGATGCTGCGCGGCTCCGGGGTTGAATGGGACTTGCGCAAGAAACAGCCTTACGAAGTTTACGACCGTATGGATTTCGATATTCCCGTTGGCGTTAACGGTGACTGTTACGACCGCTATCTGGTTCGCGTGGAAGAGCTGCGTCAATCCAACCGAATTATTCAACAATGCATCAAGTGGCTGCGTGCTAATCCCGGCCCGGTCATGCTGGATGATCGAAAAATAACAGCGCCAAAACGCGTAGAGATGAAAGATGACATGGAGTCGTTGATCCATCACTTTAAGTTATTCACCGAGGGCTACACTGTCCCTGCAGGCGAGGCCTACGCCGCCGTTGAACATCCGAAAGGTGAGTTCGGCGTTTACCTGATTTCTGACGGGGCCAATAAACCTTACCGGGTAAAAGTTCGTGCGCCGGGCTTCGCACATTTGGCAGCTTTAAGTGAAATGGTGGAGGGCCATATGCTGGCAGACGTCGTTGCGGTTATTGGTACTCAGGATATTGTTTTCGGAGAGATTGACCGATGAGTCAGTACGAAATCACAGGCCACGTCAAAGAAGAAATCGACGACTGGGTAGCGCGTTTTCCGGCTGATCAAAAACGTTCTGCGGTGATCGGTGCCTTGCACGCGGCGCAGCACGAGAATCACGGTTACGTAACTACCGAGCAGATGGACGCGATTGCCGAGTATCTGGAGTTGCAACCTATCCAGGTGTACGAGGTTGCCAGTTTCTATTCCATGTTTGAAACCAAAGTTGTTGGCCGCAACAACGTGTCGATTTGCACCAACGTCTCGTGCATGTTGCGAGGTGCCGATGATCTGGTAGCGCACGTTGAGAAAAAACTGGGCATCAAGCTGGGTGAGTCTACGAGCGACGGCAGAGTTTATCTGAAGCGTGAAGAAGAATGCCTGGCTGCCTGTTGCGGTGCGCCCATGATGATGGTCAATCACATTTATCACGAGAACCTTGATACC
>JBCCHH010000509.1:0-1699 GCA_039028855.1 Pseudomonadota bacterium
GAACCCGAACTGATGGACACAGCGGATCAGGTCAAGGCTTATGCCGAAGCTGATTTTTCAGAATCTAATCAAGGCTTTGTCGACTACCTTTTGGCTGAACCAGCAGTCATCGAGCTACTCCAAATACAGGGTCGGCTCATCGACCTCGGCAGTGGACCCGGCGATATTTGCCTGCGCCTTGCGCGGGCACTGCCCGGCTGGACCATTCTCGGCATTGATGCCGGTCAGAACATGCTGGCAACGGCTCGGCATGCCGCGCAATCGAGCGCAATGGGTTCACAAATTGAGTTTCGTCACAGCTATCTGCCCGATTCGACGCTGCCTGCCAGGCACTATGACCTGATCGTATCCAACAGCCTGCTGCATCATCTACCCGACCCGAACACGCTATGGCAAACCATTGCAAACATCGCGCGGCCCGGTGCCTGGGTGCAGGTCATGGATCTCGATCGCCCGGCCGACAATCCACAGGCTCAGGCACTGGTCGATGAATATGCCAGCGATGCGCCCGATATTTTGCGCAGCGATTTTTTCAACAGCCTGAAAGCCGCATGGACGGCTCACGAAGTGCAAGATCAAATTGAGGCAGCCGGCTTGACGCTCCAGGTCAAGCGAGTCAGCGACCGCCACTGGCTGGCCAGCGGGTCAGTCGGGCACTAGCGCCATGCTGCCGACGGCAATCCGTTTCAGCAAACTCGAAGCGCTGGGCAACGATTTCATGCTCATCGACGCACGAACTTATCCGTGCGAACCCAGCCGCGACCAGATTCGGACACTAGCTGACCGTCGCTACGGCATCGGCTTCGATCAACTGCTGCTGCTGAAGCCCAGCGATGACAATGGCCATGATCTGCGAGTCGATATTTTCAACGCCGACGCTAGCCAGGCCGAGCAATGCGGCAATGGTTTACGCGCGCTTGCGCTATGGCTCGACCGACGCGATCAGCTTGGCGAGTCGACCACCATCCTGACGCTGGCCGGTGTATCGAAACTGCGCTATACAGACAACGGCCAGTACGCGGCCGACCTACCGGGCCTGCGGTTTGATGAAATACCGGCATCACTCGACCTGCCGCATGGCACGCTCGACGTCCAATTCATCAGGCTCGGCAACCCGCATCTGGTGCTGCAATGGCCACAACCTCCGAGCCCAGAGGATTTACACAGCGTCGTCGAACAAATCGAAGCCCAACCAGGCTGGCACAATCACTGCAATATCAGCCTGGCATTTGTACGGCTCGTTGACTCAGCCGCATCAATTGACCTGCGTGTACATGAACGCGGTGCCGGACCAACGCCGGCCTGCGGCAGCGCTGCCTGTGCTACCGCAGCCATGATGATTCAGCGCGGTCTGGTCGAATCACCGGCATCCGTCATTCAGCCAGGTGGAGCGGTTGTGGTAAATTACTCTGTGGATCGCAACAGCACTGAGTTGATCGGTCCGGCACGTGAAATTTATGAGGGCCGCATCGCATGACGGAACAGGCATTGGACGAGCAACAAATTCACGATTGGCTACACGACCATCCGGATTTCTTTATTCAGCATCCCGAACTACTGGATCAACTGCAAATACCGCTGGGCGATGGCGAAGTCACTTCGCTAATGGCATTTCAAAATAAGCGCCTGATCGAGCAGAACGAGGCGCTCAATCGTCAGCTTAAGAATCTCAGCGGCATCGCCGGGCAAAACGAAAAAC
>JBCCHH010000510.1:0-1683 GCA_039028855.1 Pseudomonadota bacterium
CGGGTGATCAGCGCGACCAATGCAGATCTTGAACAGGCCGTCATGGCAGGCACGTTTCGGGAAGATCTGTTGTATCGGCTGAACGTGATCACGCTGGACGTCGCCCCGCTGGCCGAGCGCCGACAGGATATCCTGCCGCTGGCCGAATCGTTCATTAAGCCTGACTGGCGCCTGTCGGCTGAAGCCCAACAGACGTTACTTGCACACGATTGGCCAGGTAACGTTCGCGAACTGCAGAACTATCTGGCCCGAGCCATGCTATTGGCAAATGATAACGTTATTACGCCTGATGATCTGGGGTTGGCGATGCCGTCGACACCTGCTCCGGCTGAAGAAGCCGAGTCGATTCGCCGGGCACTGGTAGCGGCTGATGGCGTGGTCGCACGTGCCGCCAGAAATCTGAATCTGACCCGCCAGGCGCTGTACCGACGGATGGAAAAATACGGCATCGAACCGGATGCCGGGCGTTAGCCCTGCTGATTCGAGCGACGGTTACACTGTCGTACACGATGCGTTCGTTTTTTTCACCGTTTACAGACAACCTGCGCGGGCGCGCATTTCTGGTCGTTCTGATTACCGCTGGTGCGGCCCTGATCGGTGCCGTTCTCGGCGATCGGTTCGGTTACCCCTGGCAGATCGCTTCGGTTGCAGCGCTGTTGTCCGGCGCGATTGCGACACGCCTGCTAATCTCACCGTTGTCCGGTCGACTGCGGGCACTGGCTAACGCGGTCGACGGGCTGGCCGATGGCGACTTCGCGATGGCGGTGCGCCAAGGCGGCGGCCATGAAATCGATGAGCTCATTGTCGCGTTCAATGAGACCACAAACCTGCTCCGGCGCGAACGCCTGGCATTGCATCAGCGTGAGCTGCTGCTGGACACCGTAGTGCAGAGCTCGCCGATTGCGATGGCACTGCTGGATTCGAAACAGAACGTGATCTACGCCAACGTCGCCGCGCGTCGTCTACTGAACAATGGCCACCCCTTGCAAGGGCTGAATTGGTTAAGCATCACATCCGATCAATCCAGCGCAGCCGCCGAGGCGCTGCGCGAATTTCGTCACGGCTTGTTTAACGTCGATTCGCAGCGCAATGAACGCGAGCGCTACATGCTTCGGAGCAAAGTCTTCCTGCTGAACTCACAGGAACATCGGCTGATCTTGATCGAACGCCTTACTCGTGAACTGAATCGCCAGGAAGTCGCCAACTGGAAGAAAGTGATCCGCGTGATCAGCCATGAACTGAACAACTCCGTTGCACCGATCAGCTCGCTACTTCATTCGGGCCAAAAGCTTAGCGAGCGCGGCGACCATGAGCGCGTGCGCGACGTGTTACGCATGACTGCTGATCGCACCGCGCAGCTCAAAAATTTCATTGATCGATATGCAGGTTTTGCACGCCTGCCCAACCCAGTCATTGAATCCATCCGTTGGCCTGAACTGCTGGATAGTGTGCGCGTTGCGGCGGAGTTTCAGCTCATCTCGCCAGTACCCGATCAAGCGCTGTATGCCGACCGGGCGCAGATCGAACAGGTATTGATCAATCTGTTGCGCAATGCCTATCAATCCGGATCGGACAAGGAAAACATTACGCTCTCGATCGAGTTTAGCCAATCACATTGGCGACTTAGCGTTGCTGATCGCGGCCCTGGTATGAGTGAGAAGGTCATGGCTCACGCGCTGGTGC
>JBCCHH010000511.1:0-1680 GCA_039028855.1 Pseudomonadota bacterium
CGGACCGGACAGCAGCAGGCCGATCAGCCGCACCACCAGCCATAACAAAAGCAGCGCCAGCGCAACGCTGAGCCAGCGACTCAGACGCAGGTGAAATTCTTGATTATGTAAGACGGCAAGCTGCAACGGAGGCTCAAATCATTAACAAGGCGAATGCCCGGAAGGTTAGCACAATGCCGGCCCGGCTTTGCTGAAGCACGTCAGGCTCTTCTTAAAGAGTTAACCGGAACTGCCGCCCGATGAATTGCCCGAACCGTCACGAGAGCCACCACCACGCCGACGAACCGAACGCCGCGGGCGTCGTGTACCGCCTCGCCCGGAACGAGCCGCCGTTTTTTTCTTCTTCGCCGGCAGCGCACGTTCCAGTTCGGGCAACTGTTCGGCGTTGTGGTTGACCAGCTCAATCGACTGACCGATGTACTGTTCGATTTCAGGCAGATGAAACGCATAGTCTTCGCAGGCGAAGCTGATCGCTTCACCCTTGGCACCAAGACGCGCGGTGCGGCCGATACGATGCACATAGTCAGCCGCATCCTGCGGCAGGTCGAAGTTGATCACATGGCTGACGTTCGGAATATGCAGCCCGCGTGCAGCCACATCGGTCGCCACAAGAATCGGCAACTTGCCATCGTGAAATTCCCTGAGCAGCCGCTGGCGCTTGTTCTGCGCGACCGAACCGGCCAGCATGGCCGATTCAAGGTCATTGCCGCGCAGCATGCGGTCGACCAGATCGGCCGCCCGGCGCGTGTTCACAAACACGATGATGTGGCCATCCTTAAACTCGCGAATCAGTTGAATCAGCAGCGGCAGCTTTTCACGATTCGACGGGTAGTACACGGTCTGGCGCACGCGCTCGGTGGTTTTCTGATCTTCATCAATACGAATCGTGACTGCATCGTTCATATGCTCGTAGGCCAGTTCGGTGACCTTAAGCGGAAATGTAGCCGAAAACATCAAGCACTGACGCTGATCGACCGACGGCATGGCGCGGAATACATAGCGAATGTCGTTGATGAAACCGAGATCGAACATGCGATCGGCCTCATCCAGCACCGCGATACGAATGTGTTTCAGGCCATACACGCGCTGCTTGAAATAATCGATGATGCGACCCGGCGTGCCGATCAGCACGTCACAACCGTCGGCAATACGATCGCGCTGCTTCTGATAATCCACCCCGCCATAGGCCAGGGCGAAGGTCAGCCCGGTTTCGCCGCCCAGCATCAGCGCATCGCGATGAATCTGAATCGCCAGCTCGCGCGTCGGCGCGATCACAATTGCGCGTGGATGATGGCCGGCCTGATCAGCATCAGGATCATTTAACAAGCGATTGAAAATCGCCAGCAAAAATGCCGCCGTCTTGCCGGTACCCGTACGCGCTTGCCCGGCCACGTCGCGCCCGGCCAAAGCCAGCGGCAGCGTATCGGCCTGAATCGGCGTGCAGCGCATGAAACCAGCGCTTTCCAGACCGGCTCGTACGGTCGGCGGCAGATCAAACTGGTCGAAGCCGACGTCGGTTAATACACGTTCGGCGTCTTGTGCGGCTTGCAAATCGGTCGATGAGTGAGTTTTTGGGTTGACTTCGGCGTCAGATGGCATGTGCGTCACAAATAGTTTTCAGTCATTCCCCGGCCTGAACACCAGAACTGAGGATAAAATTAACGGAGGATAATCATAAAG
>JBCCHH010000512.1:0-1674 GCA_039028855.1 Pseudomonadota bacterium
AATGTGATGGGTGCGACCAAGCGCGTAGCCGAGTTGTACTGCCAGCATGCCAACCGACAGTCCGATACGCGTTTCATCACCGTGCGTTTTGGCAACGTGCTCAATTCAACCGGTTCGGTCGTGCCGCTGTTCAACGAGCAGATTCGCAACGGCGGGCCGATAACCGTCACCCATCCGGAAATTTCGCGCTATTTCATGACGATTGCCGAAGCCGGTCAACTCATCATGCAGGCGGCCGTGCTCGGGCAGGGCGGTGAGGTTTTTGTGCTCGATATGGGTAAGCCCGTACGCATCCGTTTTCTTGCCGAGCAGCTCATTCGCCTGGCCGGCAAAGAGCCGGGTGAAGATATCGAGATAATCTACAGCGGTTTGCGACCGGGTGAAAAGCTGTTCGAAGAGTTATTTCACGAGCATGAAGCCTATGCCAATACCGCGCATGAAAAGATCTTTCTCGCGCGTAATGCCGATCGGCCCGTGCATGATTTCGAACAACATCTGCGCAGCGCCGAGCATGCTGTGCGGAGTTACAACTCTCGCCAGATTCGCGAAATTCTCACTACGCTGGTGCCGGAGTTGGGTCGTGTACCGCCACGCGATCAGAAAGTCGTGCCGCTCGGATAGTCTGATTCGCGGCCCTAAGATGTATGGCGATGAGTGAAATTGAGCATCCACTCAGGCCGGCAAGCGACTGGCCGCAGGGCCGGGTCGAGATCTTCAAACACGTCTCGAAAATTCTGGCCGATAACGCCTTGGGAGATCCCTGCGTGCGCCCGGTTTCGGTGTATCTGCCACCTGCGTATGATGAATCCAGTCGCCATTACCCGGTACTCTGGTTATTGGCGGCCTACACGAGTTCCGGCCCGGCTTCGCTGGCCTGGCGTAACCACAGCGAGAACCTGCCGCAACGGCTGGATCGATTGATTGCTACTGAAGCCATGCCGCCGGTAATCTGCGTATTGCCCGACAGCTATACCGCACTGGGCGGCAACCAGTTTGTCGACTCGCCAGCGATTGGGCAGTATGCCAGCCATCTGCTGGATGAACTGATTCCGGCCATTGATCAGCGCTATCGCACAGTCGCCGAATCAGCGGGGCGGGCCGCCTTTGGTAAATCGTCCGGTGGCTTTGGTGCGCTGCATCTGGCTTCGCACTACCCAGGTGCATTCGCTGCCATTGCTAGCCACGCCGGTGACTGCGGTTTCGATCGTGTCTACCTTCGTGATTTTCCGATGTTCTGCGATGAGCTTGCCTTGCATGACTACGACCTCGAACGCTTCGTGCGTCGATTCTGGCGTATGCGCCGGCCTGGCCATCGCGCGTTTCACGCCATGATGGTGTTGTGTCTGGCTGCCAGCTATTCGCCAGCTATGGATCAGCCGATGAATGTTCAGCTTCCGTTTGATTTGCAAACCTGTGTGCTGAACGAAGAAATCTGGCAGCAATGGCGCGGGTTTGATCCGGTCAACTACGGTGCGCAAGCATTAGAACAGCTTGCTGCGCTGCAAGGTCTGTGGCTGGATGCCGGCAGTCGCGACCAGTATTTCATCCACTACGGCACGCGCGAATTGCATCAGAAGTTGGATACTGCCGGTATTTCGCATCATTTTGAAGAGTTTGACGGCAATCACAGCGGCATGGACTGGCGCTTTGATCGTTCGCTGCCCTGGTTGACAT
>JBCCHH010000513.1:0-1662 GCA_039028855.1 Pseudomonadota bacterium
AATCAGGATGTTCAGGACTTCGACCGCGCTCAAGTCGGACTCTTCAGCCGCCAGCGTTGTCGTGAATAGGAAGGTCGCGCTGATCAGCAGCAACAGCATGCGTAGCTTCATGGTGAACCGTGCTCGTGTGGAATGATTCATCAATTATGCACGCTGGTCCGATCGGGCGTCGGACCCTGCGACCTGATTACCTTCGGGCTGAAAACGCAGCTACTCAATCGTCAGACCAGAGCTCCGAGCGAAAATACGGCGGCGGCCGCTGTTCGAGCACTTCGAGAACCAGTACATCGCTAAGCTCATGGCCGTGCCGGTCTGTGCTGGTCACGGTCAGTCGGTGTACGCCAAGCGCCAGATCCTGCGGTAGACGCACCCGCCAGAGATGCATATTGCGTTCGGCCAGTGAGCCCTGAGGACGAGGTGGACTCGGTCCGTAGCGGTTGCCCTGAAACAGCTCAACGCCCTGAGCGCGATCGTCGCCCGAGCGGCTTTGCAAAGCGTACCGGCTGACGGAAAGCTGACGCTCGGCGGCAAACGGATCGGCCCATTCGACGCCGAATTTTGGCGCCTCACCCTCGCCCGACTGGGTTCGTTGCAGTTCAAGCACACGGCCGTCGGGCAGTTCCGCCCGGACCTGGGTCTCGGCTGAGCCAACCCAGACGTTAGCTGTGAGCCAAACGCCTTCGCGCAGATCGTCAGGCGTAATGATGCCGGTATCCGGCAGATCGTTGATCGACCGCGGCGGAATCGGATCACGCTCATCGCGGCGCTGCGCTCGCCATGGCGCGATGGCCTCAAACCATTTCCGAAATGCAGGCGTGCTCAAACCCAGCCACTGGCCGCGCGCCTTGTCAATGCGGGCACCAAAATAGCGCTCCTGATACTCAACGCCGTTGAACTCAATTTGCAGATACCCGGGCGGCGCGCCCATGCGCTGCAGCGCCATTGGGTTGCCGTCAATATTGAAATCGCCCTGGAACCAGCCGCCCGATGCCGCACCGGCAATGATATGCCGAAATGGCAGCGGTCCGGTCTGCGTGTGTTCGGCCCAGCCTTCAAACAGCTGGCCCGGCGCATGATTTTCGACCGTGTGAGTATGGCCGGATAGCGACAGCGCTTCGCGGCCTTCAAGCATGGCGTGAATGCGGTCGAGACGGTCGGTCTGGTGCTGGCCGCGCGCAGCGTCGACGAACGATACAAACGGAATGTGATGGGCCAGTACAATCAGCCGATCTTCGGGCGTCTCATCGAGCAGGTTTTCAAGCCAGGTCAACTGCCTATCGGTAATCCGACCGTTATAGCGCGGCCACTCGGCATCATTGCAGAACTCACGACCGGCCTCGACATCCTCCTGGCCACAGGGATAGATCACATTATCGAGCACGATAAATAGCACCTGACCCTGCTCAAACGCATAGTAGTTCGGGCCATACAATCGCCGCCAGCTATCGGCCGAATCCTCATCGCTGCGTGCGTCAAAATCGAAATCATGGTTGCCATGCACCAGCCACTGCGGCGCGCCGACCTTTAGCAACCGATCGAGCAGGTCTAGATCGTCGCCCACCACGTCGCCGACGTATAACAGGCAGTCCTCAGGCCCCAGATCGGCTGTGGCCAAGTCGGTCATCACACCGTCGCGCAGCCAGCCGATTTCGCGGTTGGAAT
>JBCCHH010000514.1:0-1658 GCA_039028855.1 Pseudomonadota bacterium
ACTATTTTCTAAACACTGAAAACTATTTTTGACTACTGGTAATCATTTTAATTGACTGTTTCACACAACTACAAATGTTGTTTTGAACAGTTAAAAATGCCCACGAGTTCGTATTACGTTCTTGTTCGGTGTTTTAACCTCACGCATGGCATATGATGAGAGCTGAATCAAGATGAAATGAGTCGTCTGGCTAGATGATTGAGTGGCTGAGGACCGCAGATAAACACGTCCCGATCCGTGATATCAGAACAGTGTTGATGCAGGAAGTCACGATCCAGCGGACCCATGCGATAAAAATAATGGATCGAAACCTGAAAGCCCTCGAGCTGTTTGGCAATATCTTCAAGCTCGTCCAGAAAACGTGTTCGCGCTTCATCCTGAACGCAATAAATCAGGCACACATCAACCGGCTTGCTACTACGCAATAGATGTCGAGCACGCCCGAGAAAAGGCGTGATACCGATGCCGCCGGCGATCCAGAGCTGTTTGGGATTGCCGTTGACCGGGAAGAAATCGCCATACGGACCTTCAATTGTGACCAGACTGCCGGGTTGAATCGTCTGAATCGCGCGGCTGGCATCGCCGAGATCCTTAATTGCGATACGCAATACCGGCTCGTCGGGCGAAGATGAAACGGTATAGGGATGCTCCTCGCCATAGCCCGCGCTCAGCGTTTTATCGTAGGGCGTTAGATATACAAACTGACCGGCCTGATATTTCAAGTGATGATGTTGCGGCTTAAGCACCAGTTCGACCAGGTTGTTGGCGACCGCAACGACCTGTTCGACTTGGTACTTATGCCGAGTGATACGGCGGGAAAAAACAAAGCGCCAAAGCACCGCACCGACGGCAAGCACGGCCAGCAACAGCCAAAGCCAGCGTTCGGCATGCGCGGGCATGGTGCGGCCGTATTGAAACGCATGCACTAAGGCCAGGATTACTGCCGGGCCGGCCAGTCGATGGACATATTTCCAGCGCTGATATTCTGGACGACCAAAAAATGAAAAGCTCGGCGCCAGGAAAATCATCATTAGAATCAGTGCCAACCAGCCTGACCAGATCTGCCAGTTGCTGAATTCAGGAAAAAGCAGCGCAATGGCGGCTGACATCGAGACATCAGTTGCCGCCAGCGCCAGCAGAAGCGGATGAGCCATAAGCAGTAACAGGCTGCCTGCGCCGAGCAAATGATGTGTATTCCAAAGCTTGGTCAAACCACCAAAATGCCGATCAAAGCCCGGTACGCGGGTGATTAAGGCAGCGGCCAACAAAAGTAGCGCCAGACCAACAATTCCGGTCAAGCGGCCAAAATAATTCAGAATTGCCGACGCATCGGTCCAGTCAATTCGAACAGCCCCAAACAGGGACAAGGCTACCACCAGCAAAATCAGCGCAAGCATCCAGCCTTGACCAGAATTCAACCAACGCATTGCCATAAAGCGTTTCAGCCCTCTAGACAGTAAATTGCGACCCGTTGGTATGCATTCTAGCGACAAACGCGTAGTGTGAACAGCGCGTGAATAACGGAAAATGAAAATAAATCAATCGTTTAATCGCTGCGTAAATTATCAGTAATGTTAAATTATAAAGAATTATTCTTTAAAAACAATCTAAATTATTGAAATATATAATTTTGATTATTTATAGCAGAGTATCGACTC
>JBCCHH010000515.1:0-1657 GCA_039028855.1 Pseudomonadota bacterium
CAGCAGGCTGAATGCGGCGCCGTCGTTATGTGCCAGCGTTAAGTTAAACCAACTGGTCAATGCGACTGGGCGATACAGTTCCAGATTTGTGCTGGCCAGGTGCTTGGTCCATACATCGAGCATCACCACGACTATGGCCAGCAGCAGCCAGGCACCGTAGCGCGGCAGGGTCATTCTTGGCAGTACAGTTTCCATTCGGATTCAGACCTCCGGATTCAGCCCCAGTTGCGCTGTTCGCCGATGCCAATCACATTTTCGAGGCAGCGGCCGCAGATTTCGGGATGGTCAGGGTGGATACCGACATCGCTGCGATGATGCCAGCATCGAATGCACTTGGCGTACGTCACCGGGCGCACTTCGACTTTGAGCGTTCCACCTTCGAACTGTTCGATCGCCTCGGCGCTGGCCGGTGCGGCGTCCAGCGATTCGATCCGAGTGTCGGATGTCAGCAGGATAAAGCGCAGTTCGTCACCGAGCGTGTCAAGACATTTTTTCAGGCCGTCATCGGCGTACAGCGCAATCTCGGCCGCCAGCGATGAGCCGATCACCTTGTCGCGGCGCAGTGCCTCGAGCTTGGGCCCGACTGCATCGCGCACGTTGCGAATGCGTTGCCACAGCATGCGGGTTTGATCGTCGATGCGTGGCAGATGTTCCGACCATGTGGTGAGCATCACGCTGTCGCCGTGGTCGTTCATCTCGGCATAAATTTCTTCGGCTGTAAAGCTGCAGATCGGCGCGAGCCAGCGCACCAATGCCTGCAAAATCAAATGCATAGCGTGCTGAGCCGAACGGCGGGCCGGATGATCGATCGGCAGTGTGTACAGCCGATCCTTGATGATGTCGAGATAGAACGCGCCCATATCAATGCTGCAAAAATGCAGCAGGCGCTGATAGACGGTCAGAAAGCGATACTCGTCATAGGCCTGGATGATTTCTTCGTTAAGCTGCGCAGTCAGGTCAATCGCGTAGCGATCCAGCGGCAGCAGCGCGTCGGGTGGCGGCAGGTGGTCACCGGCCTCGAAATCATGCAGATTGCCGAGCAGAAAACGTGCGGTGTTGCGGATGCGGCGATAGGCATCGGCTACGCGCTTTAAGATTTCATCGGAAACATTCATTTCCTGGCGGTAGTCGGTCGCCGCCATCCACAGCCGCAAAATATCAGCACCCAGCGTGTTCATGATCTGCTGCGGCGCGACCACGTTGCCGAGCGATTTCGACATCTTGCGGCCGTCGGCATCGACCGTGAAGCCGTGCGTCAAAACCGCGCGATAGGGCGCTTCGCCGTTCATTGCGATTGAGGTCAGCAACGATGACTGGAACCAGCCGCGATGCTGATCGGAGCCTTCCAGATACAGATCGGCCGGACGCGAGAGTTCGTCGCGCTGATCCAAAACACAATAATGCGTTACACCCGAATCGAACCACACGTCGAGAATATCGGGCACGGTTTCGTATTGATTCGCATCGACACCCAGACGCTCGAAGATATTGTCTTCATACCAGCAGTCAATGCCTTCCTGCTCGACCAGTGTGGCCAGCTTGTTGAGTAGCTCGGTAGTATTCGGGTGCGGCTCGTGGCTTTCACGGTCAATGAACAGCCCGAGCGGTACGCCCCAAGTACGCTGACGCGAGATGCACCAGTCGGGTCGACTTTCGA
>JBCCHH010000516.1:0-1655 GCA_039028855.1 Pseudomonadota bacterium
AGTGCGGCCGCACCTTTTTCGGCAGCGATCATCGAGCCGACCGAACGCGCGCGCACGGCTGGGCCATAGCCGGAACCATCTCGCGCGCGCTGCATACGGTTGCGGATAAACACGATCTTGCCTTCAACTTCGGCCGGCTCAACAGCCTCGAGCGCGGCCACATCATCGAGCATGACGGCTTCGGCTTCAATACCGCCTGCGGGTGTGGCCGGCGAAAAACCCAACGCAATGGCGACGAGTTCTTTTTTGTATGGCGCTATAAGCTGTACACGCTCCTGATTGCGCGCCCAGTTCGGAAACGTCACCGGCTCGGTCCAGACACGATCAAAACCCAGCGATTCAAGCTTCTCAACGGCCCAGGCCACGCCGCGCGCATCATTCGGCGAACCGGCCAGGCGATGACCGACGCGTGTGGTCAGATCCGCCGTAATTTCAAACGCCCGATCACTTTCCAGTGCCTGCTCGCGCAGCGTTTTGGCAATCGCCACATCCTCATCCGAAAAAAACGTTTCGGCATGAGCAAAAGCGAACATCAACAGGCCCAGCATGGCAACAGTAGCTTTCATTCAAATTCTCCAGGATGGTTCGTTACGTGGTCATTTTCTACATCGGTTGGGCCAGAAATTCGCGCACGCCCTGTAAAAACATCTGCACGGCGATGGCGATCAACAGCATACCCATCAAGCGCTCGGTTGCAATCAGGCCACGCTTGCCAAGCAGATGCTGAATTAACGGCGCCAGCAGCAGGATAACTGCCGTCACAGCCCAGGCCAGCAACAATGCGAGCGACCATAAACCCAGCTGATCAGGCTGGCCGGTGCTTAATAGCAATAACACTGCCATCGAACTCGGACCTGCTACGAGTGGCACGGCCAATGGCACAAGAAACGGCTCATCATGTTCATCCGAGGCGGTTTCATCACGTATTCGCGCGACCGGAAAGATCATTTTCAGGGCAATCAAAAACAAGATGATGCCGCCGGCAACGCTGATGGAATACTGGCTCAAATGCAAGAACGCCAGTACGTACTGGCCACAAAGCAAAAACGCAAACAGGATAATCAGCGCAAGCACTAACTCGCGAATCAGTACACGATAGCGGCGTTCAGGCCGCACGCGATCGAGCTCAGACAGAAAAATTGGAATATTGCCGAGCGGGTCCATAACCACGAACAGCAGCACGAAGGCACCAATCCAATCCATTGCGATACTTCCCGAGTTTGCGGTTGATGTGTTAGCCGAAGCCGTGGGTGGCGCTAGGCGTCGGGCTTGGAATCCGGATCCTTATGTACCGGAAGCAGCGGCTCCAGATAACGTAGCGCGCGCTGATATACACGCCGCTTGAACGGAATCACGTGCCGCGGCGGATACCAGAAATCCACCCAGCGGTAATGATCGAATTCCGGTTTATCGGTCTGATCGAGCCGAAACGCGCTGTCATCGGCCTTGAACTGCAGCAAAAACCAGACCTGCTTCTGGCCAACGCAGACCGGCTTCTGATTACGTCTACGCATGCGATGCGGCAGACGATAGCGCAGCCAGCCTGGAGTCGAACCTAACACGTCGACATCGCCGGGCAAAAGCCCGGTTTCTTCGGTCAACTCGCGGTACATCGCCTCAATCGGCGTTTCGTCGGTATTCATGCCGCCCTGCGG
>JBCCHH010000517.1:0-1649 GCA_039028855.1 Pseudomonadota bacterium
CGATGCGGTCAGCACGGTGCTTTCCTTATCGCTATTTCGCGAACTCGGCCCGGTGCTGACGGCGATTCTGTTTGCCGGCCGCGCCGGCACCTCGATCACGGCTGAAATCGGCTTGATGAAAGCGACCGAACAGCTCGACGCGCTCGAACTGATGGCGATCGACCCGGTCGAACGCATCGTCCAGCCACGTTTACTCGCCGGTCTGCTGGCCGTACCCGTACTGACGCTAATTTTTAACCTGACCGCTCTGCTCGGCGGCGTGGTATTCGGCATCTTCATGATGGGCATCGATTCGAACGTTTTCTGGGGCAATATGCAGAACAGCGTCGAACTCGGACGCGATTTCGGCGGCGGCATGCTCAAGGCCGTGGCGTTCGGATTTCTGGCCAGTTGGCTAGCGGTGTTCTACGGCTGGACCTGCAAACCGACCGGCGAAGGCGTGGCACTTGCGACCACTCAAACCGTGATCGCTACAGCCATTTCAGTGCTACTGCTTGACTTTGTTTTAACGGCCATGATGCTCTAATACAAACTATTGAGGATTAACTCGAGTCATGAAATCTTCTCATCAAATCGAACTGGCAGCCGGCGTTTTTCTGCTGCTCGGCATTGCCGCACTCGTGTTCCTGGCTCTACAGGCGACCAACGGCGGCAGCTTCAATGGCAGCACCTATAAAGTGATTGCCGATTTTTCCAACATCGGCAGCCTCAAACCGCGCGCAACGGTCAGCCTGGGTGGTGTGCGCATCGGCATGGTCGAGTCGATCGAGCTCGATCCAATCAGCTTCGACGCACGCGTCGTGCTCGCGATTAACAGCGAATACGATCAACTGCCCTATGACAGTTCGGCCGCGATTCTGACCAGCGGCATTCTCGGCGATCAGTACATTGGCTTGGAACCCGGCGGCGCGCCCGAAGTACTGCAGGACGGCGATCGACTGCTGATCACCAGCTCGGCCGTGGTGCTCGAACAACTCATCAGCCGCTATCTGCTGACCCAAGATGGAGATTCCGAATGAATAGGATGCAGCGCATCGGCGCATTGTTAGGCTTTGGATTATTAGCGATCACGGCCGCCACAGCCTGGGCCCAATCACCCGACGAAATCGTACGTACCACCACAGCCGAGCTGTTTGCCGCGGTCGATGCCGATCGCACCCATCTGGAGCAGAACCCGGATCAGCTTATCGACCTGACCTATCAGATTCTGGTGCCACGCATCGATACCGTGTATTCCGGCCGACTGGTACTGGGCCGTAGTGGACGTGGACTCGAACAAGAGCAGATCGAACGCTTCGCCGACAACATGAGCGATATGCTGATCCGCCAGTACGCCGATGCGCTGCTCGAATTCCAAACCCGTGACCAGATTGAAGTGCTGCCGATGGGCGGCGACAATTCCGACCGCATGACCAAAGTGCGCACGCGTGTGCGCCTGAGCACCGGCGCACGTACGCCGGTCGATTATGTGTTTCGCAACACCGATCAAGGCTGGAAGATTTTCGACGTGATTGTCGAGGGCATTTCCTACGTCACCACCTTTCGCAATCAGATCGGCGAGGAAATTCGTCAGCACGGCTTCGAAGGCATGATCGAACGGCTCGAAAGCGGCCAGGTTGAGGTTGATGTCGATGAGTGATGCGGCCGCA
>JBCCHH010000518.1:0-1639 GCA_039028855.1 Pseudomonadota bacterium
GCCGCCACCATTTCCATCGCCGCGGTGATCTTTTGAGTGTTTTGAACACTCGCGATCTTGGTCTTTATTTCTTTGCCGCCAGCCATAGTCCGGGACTCCTAGTAAACGCCGTTCGCTTTGAAGTCTTCGATCGCCTTGGCGATAGCTGCAGCGATATCATCGTTGTAGTCACCTTCTGCATTGATCTGATCCAGCAGGTCGGCATTGTTCGAACGGATATGCGCCATCATTGCCGCTTCGAAATCAACAATCTTGTTGACCGCAACATCATCCAGATAACCTTCGTTTGCGGCATAAAGTGTGACACCCATTTCAGCAACATTCATCGGAGAATACTGACGCTGTTTCATCAATTCGGTAACGCGCTGTCCACGTTCGAGCTGCTTACGTGTGGCTTCATCCAGATCCGATGCAAACTGGGCAAATGCAGCCAATTCACGATACTGGGCCAGTGCCAGACGAATACCACCACCGAGCTTTTTAATAACCGTTGTCTGAGCCGCACCACCAACACGTGATACTGAAAGGCCCGCGTTAATCGCGGGTCGGATACCGGCATTGAACAGATCTGATTCGAGGAAGATCTGGCCATCGGTTATTGAGATTACGTTGGTCGGTACGAATGCAGATACGTCACCACCCTGGGTTTCGATGATTGGCAGGGCCGTCAAAGAACCGGTTTTGCCTTTCACTTCACCATTGGTCAGACGCTCGACTTCTTCAGCGTTGATACGGGCAGCACGCTCGAGCAAACGGGAGTGGAGGTAGAAAACATCACCCGGGTAGGCTTCACGACCCGGTGGTCGACGCAGCAACAGTGAAACCTGACGGTAGGCCCAGGCCTGCTTGGTCAGATCGTCATAAATAATGAGCGCATCTTCACCGCGATCACGGAAATATTCGCCCATGGTGCATCCGGCATAAGGTGCGATGTATTGCAGTGCAGCCGAGTCAGAAGCGTTCGCAGCAACCACAATGGTGTGTTCCATGGCGCCGAACTCTTCGAGTTTGCGTACCACGTTTGCAATGGTTGAGGCTTTTTGTCCAATACCCACGTAAACACATTTAACACCGGTGCCTTTCTGGTTAATGATGGCGTCAATCGCAACTGCTGATTTACCCGTTTGACGGTCACCAATGATCAATTCGCGCTGACCTCGACCGATCGGAACCATCGAGTCGATGGCCTTCAGTCCGGTCTGCATGGGCTGTGATACGGATTGGCGCTCGATTACACCGGGTGCGATACGCTCAATCGGCATAGAAGAATCCGACTCGATCGGACCTTTACCATCGATTGGCTCACCCAGAGAGTTGACCACTCGACCCAGCATGCCTTCACCGACAGGAACTTCCAGGATGCGGCCGGTACACTTGGCCGTATCGCCTTCTGATATATGCTTGTAATCACCCAGGATTACCGCGCCGACTGAGTCACGCTCGAGGTTCAGTGCCATTCCATAGGTATTTCCCGGAAATTCAATCATCTCGCCTGACATAACATCAGCAAGACCATGGATCCGCGCAATACCATCCATCAGGCTCACAATGGTGCCCTCGGTTCTGGCTTCGGCTGTGCTGTCGAAGTTTTTGATGCGATCTTTAATAAGTTCGCTAATTTCTGACGGATTAAGTTGCA
>JBCCHH010000519.1:0-1634 GCA_039028855.1 Pseudomonadota bacterium
ACGGCGTTGAACACCAGATTGGAAAACGCGCTGTAGAGTTCATTTTCGACACCGGCCACGCCCAGGCCTTCGTCCAGCTCCAGTTCAATCGTTCGCCGATCATCGGGCTGACCTTTGGCTTTCGCAATGGCTTCGGCCTTGATGCGGCGAATCAGATCAGGGATCTGCACCGGCTGTTCTTCGGGTGCAGCCGGCTCATCGGTTTCGAGCCGCGACAATTCGAGCAGATCGTTGATCAACGTGGTCATGCGACGGCACTGCGTCTGCATTTCATCCAGCGGGCCGTTCCATACTTCGGGAATCTGATCGTCTTCGCTCAGGTTTTCCAGATACCCACCGAGCACGGTCAACGGAGAGCGCAATTCATGCGAGGCATTGGCGACGAAATCACGCCGCATGTTCTGCAAGCGCTGCAGGCGCGTGATATCGCGCAGTAGCAGCAGGTACTGACCATGACCGTAGGGTACGGCGCGGGCGGCCAGTCGTTCGCCGATGCGGCTTGGCGAATCAATCTCGATCGACTGGCTGAAATCGCCCTTGCGCATGTACTGATCAAATGCCGGCGCACGCAGTAAAGAAGTAATAGGCTGACCGATATCGCGATTGCCGGCCAGCTTGAGCAGCTCAGTTGCAGCCGTGTTGAACCAGGTAATGCGCCATTCCGAATCCAGCACTACCGTGCCGTCAGGCATCGCCGCGGTCGATTCGCGAAACTCGCGAATTACCCGTGCAAGGCGCTTTTTGCGCTTGTTGTAGCGACGCTGCAGTCGATAATAGTTTTCGAATACTTCGCCCCATACACCCCAGGACTCGGGCGGATTAGGCGAGCGACCCTTCGACAACCAGGCATCCAGCCGCTGCATTTGGCGCACATGACGCAAGCCGACGATCGCAAAGGCAAGCGCCATCCACCAACCCAAGCCGATATTGAGCCAAGCTCCGAGCAACAGCCAGGCCAGACCACCCACCGCCAGCCACAAGGCCAGCAATAACAACTCGGCAAGCCAGGCGGCGCGCATCAGGTGACGACGTCACACGAAAACCGGTAGCCCGCCCCACGTACGGTTTGAATGAAACGGTCAAAGCCAAACTTCGATAGTGCTTTGCGCAAGCGCAGCACGTGCACATCGACCGTGCGCTCCTCAACATACACACCGCCGCCCCAAACGTGATCGAGCAACTGCGAACGGGTATACACACGATCCTGATGCGTCATGAAAAACTTCAGCATGCGATACTCGGTCGGGCCCAGATCGACCGGTTTTCCGTCGGCCAGCACGCGGTGACTGGCCAAATTCAGCACCAGATCGCCGGCACTCACCTCATCGCCATCGCCTTCGGGCGCCGAACGACGCAGCACAGCGCGCATGCGTGCAAGCAGCTCACGTGCGGAAAACGGTTTGGTGATGTAGTCATCAACGCCGCTGTCGAGGCCGCGAATCTTATCGTCTTCGGTCGAGCGCGCAGTCAGCATGATGACCGGAATGGATTTGGTCAACTCATCACGGCCCAGGCTGCGCGCCAGTTCGATCCCGCTTGCATCGGGCAGCATCCAGTCGAGCAGAATCAGATCGGGTCGATCATCGATTACGTGCACGCGCGCCGTTTGGCAGTCGACGGCTTCGATTACTTCG
>JBCCHH010000520.1:0-1630 GCA_039028855.1 Pseudomonadota bacterium
CACCGCAGGGCATCCCGCGTAGCGGGACACCGACACCGGCGGAACGGAAGGCTTTTTGCTTACTTTCTAGCCGTAAAAAGTAAGGTACATCAGCCAGCGAAGCTGACGGCGCGATGCTTTTGATTTTATCGTTCTTCAGGAAAATCAAAGAAACCGATCATCAGCCTACAAAGCCGATGGCGCAACGCCTTTGATTGTTAAAAAAGCTAAAGTGATTCGATCGCCTCACCCAATCGAATCTGAACCTCATCAATACTGCCCATGCCATCCACTTCACGCAACTGATCACGCGATGCGTAATAGCCCGCCACCGGAGCGGTCTGCTCAGCATACACGCGCATGCGATTCCGAATCACGTCTTCGCTGTCGTCGGAACGGCCTTCTTCCTGCGCGCGTTTGAGCAGGCGCCCGACCACTTCAGTTTCGTTCACGGTTACAGCGACGGCGCCGTCGAGTGGCTGGCCGATGCGTTGCAGTACCTGATCCAGCGCTTCGGCCTGGGCCAGGTTGCGTGGATAGCCGTCGAGGATGAAGCCGTTGTCAACATCAGACTGGCTCAGGCGCTCCTCGATCAGGCCAAGCATGAGCGAATCGGGTACGAGTTCGCCGGCGTCCATGAAACGCTGGGCCTGCTGGCCGAGTTCGGTTTGCTGTTGCACGGCTTCGCGCAGCAATACGCCGGTCGAGATGTGGGCCACGCCCAGTTTTTCGCGCAGCAGCGCGGCCTGGGTGCCTTTGCCGGAGCCCGGCGGGCCAAGCAATACGATTCGCATAGTCTTAAGGTGTACCTGATTGGATAGAAAATTCAATAAGCCGTCAAAATTAACCTGATGCGGGTGAACTGTCAATGTGCAGATTGAATGAGCCAATGCAGCAAAAGTGGCCGGAAGGGCCAATTCTGAAGCCGCAAACGGCCTGAATTGGATCGCGTGCTGAAGCAGCTAAAAAGCGAACGATAATGCCCGTTGTCAAATTGATTTGCATTATCCTTGACGATCAACTCACCGCTGTATGAACGTGGATCATGACGGCCCAAAACACAGGCAAGAACATTCTGTATTCCCAGTCCGGCGGTGTGACGCCGGTCATCAACACCACAGCGGCGGCCGTGATTGAAACGGCCCGCAAGCATGCTGCTCAAATCGGCGGCGTGCTGGCCGCGCAGGACGGCATTATCGGCGCGCTCGAAGAGCGGTTGATCGATACCGCCCAGCTCAGCGATACCGACGTCAAAGCCATCGCGCAAACACCGGGTGGTGTATTCGGTTCCTGTCGCTACAAGCTCAAATCGATGGAGCAGAATCGGCGCGAGTATGAGCGCCTGATCAAAGTGTTCGATGCGCACGATATCGGTTATTTCTTCTACAACGGCGGTAACGACTCGGCTGATACGGCCTGGAAAGTCGCTCAGATGGCCGAAGCGATGAATTATCCGCTGCAGGCGATCGGCATTCCCAAAACGATCGATAACGACCTGGCCGTGACCGACAACTGCCCGGGCTTCGGTTCGGTCGCCAAATATGTAGCGGTGTCGATCATGGAGGCGAGCCTGGACGTGATGTCGATGTCGTCGAGTTCGACCAAGGTGTTCATTCTTGAAGTCATGGGCCGTCACGCGGGTTGGATTGCC
>JBCCHH010000521.1:0-1625 GCA_039028855.1 Pseudomonadota bacterium
GATGTGATCCATTGTTGTATCCATGACAGCTTCCTTAAGCGAATGGGCTGTGCTCAGTGAGCGGTGAAATAAACAATATATTTTTTCGATTAACCAATCAATCCTGATATTATTGATTTCAGTTTCTTGTTTTTTTAGATAATTGGCAAAATTTTTAGTGGGTTTAGGAATAATCAGAGCTCAAGGTGGATACCAAAAGCCTTCGTCTGTTTGTACTTGCGGCCGAAAAACTGAACATCAGCGCGGCCGGTCGCCAGTTGGGCATGGCGCCTGCCGTGGCCAGTGCCCGCCTGGCAAAACTGGAAACCACGCTCGGTGCAGACCTGCTGCATCGCTCGACCCGCAAAGTTTCGCTATCGTTGGAGGGTGCTGCGCTGCTGCCTTATGCGCGAGAGATGCTGGCTCAGGAGTCGGCCGCGCGCGCGGTGCTCGGTCTGGATCAGCCTGTCGTTGCCGGCACGCTGCGATTTGCGGCCTCCAGCACTTTTGCCCAGCAATACATCGTACCCTTGCTGCCCGTCTTTCTAGCTCAGTATCCCGGTCTGAAGCTGGATTTGAGACTATCGGATACGCCGTTCGATCTGATCGAAGGCAGCTTTGATCTGGCGCTCCGGAATACCGCTATGGCGGACAGCGGCTTCAGGGGTCGTAAACTGGCCGATGACAAGCGCATTCTCTGCGCATCGCCAGGCTATCTCAAAGAACATGGCGCACCAGGCTCGCCCGGTGACCTGGAGACGCATCAACTGCTAGCTTTCAGAACCACCGAGAAACGGGTGCTGCTTCACGGCGATGGCACCAGCGGTGTTTTCGACCCGAAAAAAAGCACCTGCCGTTTGATGATTGACGATGGCTTCAGCCACAAGATCGCAACCTGCGCGGGTGCCGGTATCGCGGCGCATTCGCTATGGAGCGTGCATCGTGAACTCGCCAGCGGTGAACTGGTGCGAGTGTTACCCGACTACGTTGTCGACGAGAAGACGGCCATCTGGCTGGTCTATCCGAAGTCCAATGTGTTGACGGCCAAAGTTCGAGTTTTCATCGACTTTCTGGTCGAGCACATTGGCCGTACACCGGCCTGGCTGCAAAGCGAAATTCCAAATCATGCATGGTCCGTGACGTAACGCTGGTGTTTGGTATTCAGCGCCGTTGGATTTCGTTTGGGCCGGATTGACGTTTTAAAACCGCTTCTTTGATTATCGGTGCCAGACCACCGGCGGTTCCTGCAGTTCGGACAGTTGTTCGCGCAGTTATTGAATGACGGTTTCCCAGTGCCGTTCGTCGTCGAACCAGGGAAACGCCTGCGGAAAGGCACAGATCGTGCCAGCGCCGGACCAGCCAGGCCTGGTAATGAATCATGCGCAGCGATTTGAATCGCGCCAGTAGCCGCCGCGATGGTTGAATCGTTCGATTGTTGTTGAGTCGAGCAGGCTAAACCATTTTCTGAATCCATAAACTGCCGCCGCCGAACGATCGACGATCATCATAGCCGAGCGCATCGGCAACCAGTTCAGGAAATTTCAGTTGGGCATAGTTGCAGCCAAAAATCACCTTGAAGGAGTCTGAGAACATCAGCAGGGTGCGCAGCAGATACTGCTCATTCCAGCTCCGGTTTTCTTCCAGAA
>JBCCHH010000522.1:0-1621 GCA_039028855.1 Pseudomonadota bacterium
CCATCAGCCTGCCGACCTGCTCGAAGCCGAGCATTTCATACAGCGCATCATACAGCGGGCGTAGGTATGGATCGACCTTCTGCGCAAGATCGCCGGGTAGAAAGCCGAGCCGCTCGCCGGCTTCGACCGCCGGCCGCACGAGCACGATGCGCTGCACACGGTCGGACTCGAGCGCTTCGACCGCACAGGCCACGGCCAGATAGGTCTTGCCGGTACCGGCCGGACCGACACCGAAGTTGATATCGCTTTTGCCGATACGGTCCAGATAGCGCCGCTGGTTCGGCCCACGCGCGCGAATCATACCGCGCCGCGTCCGGATACCGACTTCCTGAATCTGCTCATCATCGTCGAGGCCGGAGGCCTGCAGACTCAGATTGACCAGTGCCGGTGTCAGCATTTCGCGCTCGGTCTGACGATACAGCTTACGCAGAATTTTTCGCGCAACCGTGCGCGCGTCCGGGTCGCCCTCAATCGCAAATAGATTGCCGCGCGCGTTGATCTCGACGCCGAGTCGTTTCTCGATCAACCGGATATGTTCATCGAACGGACCGGCCAGATTGGCCAGACGCTGATTATCGGGCGGCTCCAGTTCGATCGTGACCAGCGGCCGGGCAGCAGTAGAGGTTTCGCTCATTCAGGCCGCCGAACGCGCTTGACTGATACGGCCGCGCAAAGAGTTGGCCATCGCCGCGGTGATCTGGACATCGACAAACTGGCCGATCAACGACTCCGGCCCGACGAAGTTAACCACGCGGTTGTTCTCGGTACGACCGGCCAGTTCAGTCGCATCGCGTTTGCTGTGTCGTTCGACCAGGATGCGCTGAGTCGTGCCGACCATGGCTTCGGCAATGGCCGCAGCCTGCTGGTTGATCTGCGCCTGCAAGCGCTGAAGCCGCACTTTTTTGTCTTCCATCGGCACGTTATCAGGTAGGCTGGCCGCCGGCGTGCCGGGACGGGCCGAATAGATAAACGAGAAACTCTGATCGTACTTCAGATCACGAATCAACTTCATGGTCTGCTCGAAATCGGTTTCGGTTTCACCCGGAAAGCCGACGATGAAATCCGACGACAGCGAAATATCGGGCCGCGCCAGGCGCAGGCGACGAATCTTGTATTTGTATTCAAGCACGGTATGACCGCGCTTCATCAGCGCCAGTATCCGGTCAGAGCCGGCCTGCACCGGCAAATGAAGATAGTTGGCCAGCTTCGGCGTATCGGCAAATGCGTCGATCAGACGGTCGGAAAATTCGACCGGATGCGAGGTGGTGAAACGAATGCGGCCGATGCCTTCGAACGCCGCCACATAGCGGATCAGCAACGCCAGATCGGCCGTACCGCCATCATGCATCGGCCCGCGATAGGCGTTGACGTTCTGGCCGAGCAGATTGATTTCACGAACACCCTGCGCTTCGAGGGCCGCGACTTCGGCAATCACATCATCGAGCGGACGGCTGACTTCCTCGCCGCGCGTATACGGCACGACGCAGAAGGTGCAGTACTTGGAGCAACCTTCCATAATCGACACAAACGCAGTCGGACCTTTTGCGCCCGGCGCCGGCAGGTGATCGAATTTTTCGATTTCCGGAAAGCTGATATCGATGGCTGACCGGCCATCGTTGCG
>JBCCHH010000523.1:0-1620 GCA_039028855.1 Pseudomonadota bacterium
CCGTTTAATACCAGATCGTATCCGCGTGATAAAGCCTGAGCCGGATTCGCAGCCAGTTCGGTCGCATCACCGGCAGCCGGCGCGGTAAACGGGTGATGCAATGCGTAATAACGCTGATCGTCGGCGTCGTACTCAAACATCGGGAAATCGACCACCCACAATGGCTTCCAGCCAGGTTCAACGAGGTTGCGATCGTGTCCGACTTTCAACCGTAGCGCACCCATAAACGCATTGACCTGATCACGTGGACCCGCGCCGAACAACAATAAGTCACCATTTTGGGCGGCCGTTTCGGTCAGTATCTGCGCCGCGGCTTCGCTGGTCAGGAACTTCGCGATCGGCGACTGCAGACCGTCCAGTCTGGCATCAATATCGTTCACCTTGATCCAGGCTAGGCCCTTGGCGCCGTATTTGCCGGCATGCGTAGCCAGTTCGTCAATCTGCTTGCGCGACAGTTCGGCACTGCCCGGCACGCGCAGTGCGGCGACGCGGCCGTTGGTTTCATTGGCTGGACCGCTGAAGACGTTGAAGTCCAGGTCTTTGACGATTTCAGCCACATCCACCAGTTCCAGATCGATGCGTAAATCGGGCTTGTCCGAACCGTAGCGACGCATCGCCTCATGCCACGACATGCGCGGGAACGGATCGGGCAGCGTTACGTCCAGCACTTCGTCGAATACCTGACGAATCAGGCCTTCGACCAGCGATTGGATATCGGATTCATCGACAAACGCCATCTCGACATCAAGCTGGGTGAATTCGGGCTGGCGGTCCGCTCGGAGGTCTTCATCGCGGAAACAGCGCGCGATTTGATAGTAACGATCCATGCCGGCCATCATCAGCAGTTGTTTGAAGATCTGCGGCGACTGCGGCAGGGCATAGAACCGGCCGGCGTTGACGCGGCTCGGCACCAGATAATCACGTGCGCCTTCGGGTGTGGCGCGGGTCAGGATCGGCGTTTCCAGGTCGAGAAAATCGCGCGCTTCGAGATAGCGACGGATGGCCGCCGTCAGCTTGGCGCGCAGACGTAGATTGTGCTGCATGCGATCCTTGCGCAAGTCCAGATAGCGATATTTCAGCCGCACTTCTTCGCCGTCTTCATCATTCATGAGCAGTGGCAGCGGCGCAGCCGGGTTCAGAATTTCTACGCGGTCGGCCAGAATTTCGACCTTGCCCGTGGCCATATCCTCATTCCACTGGCTCTCCGGCCGCATGCGTACCTTGCCTTCGATACGCACGCAAAATTCATTGCGCAGTTTTTCGGCCTCGGCAAACGTTTCCGGTCGATCGGGTTCGACCACGATCTGAACGATGCCGGCATGATCGCGCAGACCGATGAAAATCAAACCGCCCAGATCGCGTCGGCGCGCGACCCAGCCGCATAGCGTTACGTTTTGATCGTTCAGTTTTTCGTTGACCTGACCGCACAGATGGCTGCGCATGGTGTTCTCCAGAATGCTTAGTCGTATGAAATGATCGTAGGGTTCGGGTGTACCGCCGCGGGTTCAGGCTGAGTCGCTGCTGCTCGAAGACGTAGCGCTGTTGCCGCTCGTGCCGGATTTGGGTACGGTGCTGCCTGCAGTGCCTGAAGCGTCGGATTTGCCGGATTTGGCGCTGTCG
>JBCCHH010000524.1:0-1616 GCA_039028855.1 Pseudomonadota bacterium
CGTTCGGCCAATCGATACGCTGTCTGTTGATGTTCAGCCAGTGTCAGATCCGATTCGCGTAGCTCGTGTTCGGCCAGCCAGTTTGCCGGTAGATAGCAGCGCTGGCGCTCGGCGTCTTCACGAATATCGCGCGCAATATTGGTCAGTTGAAAGGCCAGGCCCAGGTCATTCGCACGATAGAGCGTCTTCTGATCGTGCACGCCCATGATCATCGCCATCATCACGCCGACCGAACCAGCGACCTGATAACAATAGCGCATCAAATCGTCGAGCGTTTGCGGCCGTCCATTCTTGGCGTCAAATTCAAAACCAGCCAGATGATCCTCGATCAACCATTCGGGTAAATGATGTCGACGGGCAACCGAAGCCAGCGCAATGAACGGTAACTCATCGCAGGGCTGCCCCCGGACCGCAGCCAGCGAATTCGAACGCAGCGCCTGAATCGTATCGATCGTCGCCTGTTGCGCCTGACCGCGACCATGGTCCTGGCCGTCGGTCACATCATCGCAGTGCCGACACCAGGCGTACAGCATGAACACATCATGTCGGCTTCGCTTGCGGAATAGTTTGGCCGCAGCGGCAAAACTTTTCGAACCTTTGGCGATGGTCTCGGCCGCGGCACGTGCGATCTGTCGATCACTCGATGTGCTGGCAGTTTCAGAAAAACGCTGATGCAAAGCGAATACTTAAGCCGCGCTGGGCTGCATGCCGAAATCGTCAAGCATCAGGCCGGCCGTGGCGCGCGCTGAACCGACTACGCCAGGAATGCCTGCACCCGGATGCGTGCCGGCGCCGACCAGATACAGATTCTTGAGCTTCGGATCGCGATTGTGCGGTCGGAACCACGCCGATTGCGTCAACACCGGTTCAACCGAGAAGGCTGAACCATGATGCGAGTTCAGCTCATCGCGGAAACCGAACGGCGTCAGGGTGCGCACGGTGACCAGATCATCTTTCAGGCCGGGCAGATAGTGCTGTTCCAGATAACCCAGAATCCGGTCGGTGTACTTCGGGCCGACCTCGTCCCAGTTCAGATCGGCCGTGCCCAGATGCGGTACGGGCGAAAGCACGTAGTAGGCACTGTGGCCTTCAGGCGCGAGTGAAGGGTCGGATAGCGTTGGCGCATGCAGATACAGCGAAAAGTCATCGGCCAGATCGGGCGCATTGAAAATGTCGTGGATCAGCTCTTTGTAGCGCGGCCCGAATATGACCATATGATGCTTGAGATCAGGATGGATGCGTTTCAGGCCGAAGTAAATCACGAATAACGACATGCTCCATTTCTGCCGATTGAGCACGCGAGATTTCTGTCGACCACGCGGCGTATGGCCGAGCAGCTTGTCGTAGGTGTGCATGACATCGGCATTGCTGGCCACGGCGTCAAACGTTCCGCTCCAGCCGTCTTTGGTGGCAAGGCCGGTAATGCGGCCGTTGGATTGCTCGATTTTCGAGACTTCCGAATCGAGTCGAATCGTACCGCCGAGGTCTTCGAATAATCGGACCAGCCCGCGTACCAGCGCCGCCGTGCCGCCGCGCGCGAACCACACGCCCCATTCACGCTCGAGCGCATGAATCAATGCATAGATCGACGAAGTCTTGAACGGATTGCCGCCGAC
>JBCCHH010000525.1:0-1611 GCA_039028855.1 Pseudomonadota bacterium
CGACCTCTACAATGCCATTGTAGCGCTCTCCCAGCTGAGCTATGGCCCCGAAATCAAGCCAGCAATAATAAGCCAGAGTTCGCGAAGTGTCAATTATAATTCTGGTGATTTCTTCAAAGTAATTCACCATGTTGGAAAATCCGCCAGCGTCCATGAAGTCGGCAGGCAAAACCACCTGGGTATTAGCCGCACCAGGGGCCGGCGATAACCATCAGCTTCGTGCATTGGCCAGTCTGGTGTCTGACGATATTCGCTGGTTCGAGGCTTTTGATGGCGTACCGCGGGTACTGATCGACCGACTACGGCCTGGCGCTGCGAAAACCATGCAGGCCGACAAAAAAGAGCGCTTCAGCCCGCCCTGGCCCAATCTGGTATTGATCGCCGGCGGGCGCAGTGTGATCGACGCCTTGCGCATCCGTCATGCATCCCATGGCCACAGCCGAATTGTTTGCATCGGCCGGCCATGGGCGCCGCTGGGCTGGTTCGATTTGGTCGTAACCACGCCGCAGTATCAATTGCCTGAATCCGATTCCGTGCTGTGCCTTCCGCTGCCGTTGAACTTGCCTGACGCGGAGACGGATGCTGAACATCCTGTTATTCTGTCTGAATGGCTGGATTTACCGCGACCCTGGCTGGGCGTGTTGTTGGGTGGCGATTCAGGTTCCTATCAGTTCACGCAAAACGCCGCGATATCCATCGCGGACCAGTTGAATTCGTATACCCGGTCGACCGGCGGCAGCGCCCTAGTTATCAGCAGCCCAAGAACACCTGGGGCCGCATTAACAGCGCTGGAATCACAATTGCAGCCTGCCGGCGTTGTGCATCGCTGGCAGGCCCCTCAACAGCCCAGCCTGCTGCCCGCGGTGTTGCAACACGCGGATAGCCTATGGGTCACCAGCGACAGTGCCTCAATGCTGGCCGAAGCAATCTACAGCGCTAAGCAGGTGTCGTTACTGGAGTTGCCACGACGGCTGCGAAGCCGGCTGTTGCGTTGGATGCGAAAGCGGGCGTTGCCGGGCAAGACTATCAAACAAAAGCTGGTCGAGCGCGGACTGTGGCTGCCGGCGCGTGATTTGAATCTTTTGCATGAGCGCCTGCGTCATCAAGGCTTGTTGAGCGACTTGAATCATGCAGCCCAGCCTGAACTGAATAAGGTGAACCAACAACTCCAGCAGGACCACGAAAAACTTCGGCGGCGAATTAGCCGACTATTTGAATAGGCGCGAATCGCCCGTTCAATGTTCAGCCCATTCAGCTAGGCGTGCGCGTTCAATGAAATTGCGCTTGCCCTGCAGCAGCTTACGTTTGGCCCAGGCCACGCGAAAACATAAGGCGATGTATTCGATCTGTGGCAGGATATCCGGCCCGCTCTGCTGGTGAATCCTGTGCTGCAGACTGTCCAGCTTCGCATCATCCAACCAGTGCAACTGCGCCTTGGCCAAGCCGGTGCCAAGCGGCGTAGCTGAAACCAGACTCTCGACATCAATTGCGACCAGTTTTTGTGAGGTGAGCAAAAAATTCTTCGTCACCGGATCGACATAATCCCAACCGGTCAATACGCGATCGGGCTGAATACGCTGGGCCAGACCGAGCAGGCGATCCGCGGTTTCC
>JBCCHH010000526.1:0-1610 GCA_039028855.1 Pseudomonadota bacterium
ATGCGTTGAATACCCATTTGATCTGCCGTCTGCAGCCAGTGCTCGCTGCCGGCAACGATCAATGCGGTTGCGGCGGCGTCAGCCAGCAGTGGATCTGCGTGAATAACGGTTGCCTGCATGACTTGATTGACGGGTTGGCCGTTGCGTGGATCAAGAATATGAGCGTAGCGTTCGCCGTTCCATTCGCCATAGCGGTAGTAGTTGCCGGAAGTGAATACGGCCAGCGGCTGGTCGATTGCCAGCGTTTGCAGCACGCCGCCGGCCGGGTCTCGAATTGCCACGCGCCACGGTTGATCGGTTTCACCGCACACCATCACATCGCCGCCGGCGTTGACGAGTGCATCCTGAAAGCCGAGTTGCTTCAATTGCTCACAAACCATGTGCACGGCCAGACCTTTGCCGATGCCGCTGAAATCGAGCCGGATGGCCGGGTTGTGTGTACGTACGTTTCGGTCATCGATCTCGATCTGCAGCGTGGAAGGACGGCTCGCGAGCAGCGCATCAATTTCGAGGCGTGAGGGTGGCGCTTCGGTAATCGGGAAGTCGGACGTGTGGAAGCCCCAGCGACTGATGACATGGCCAATGGCCGGATTGAACAGGCCGTCAGCGCTGGTTTCAAGTGTTTGGCTGATTTCAATCAGGTCGATCAACTCAGGTGAAGTTGCGGTCCAGTTGCCTTGTGCAAGCCCAGCATTGAGATCACTTAGTTCACCCGCCTCCCATGGATGCCAATCACGATGCATGCGCTGAAGTTGTGGCCCCAGAACGCTGAAGGCCTGCTGGGCCTGTTGGCGTTCAGCCTCATCGCCAGTGCGCGCGCGAATCTGGACTTCAACCTGTGTGCCGAGGGTAAAAAACTCGGCACGATAGTTTGGTTCAGATTCTGAATTGCAGCCGACCAGCCCAAGGCTGGCCAGCAGCAGGATCAGGAGTTTACTTACGGAAGGCCAGCGCCAGCCAGAAGGTACGATCGGGCGCATTGAAACCGAATACGGGTTCATATTCGCGATCGGCCAGATTGTCGATACGGGCTTCGGCATGCCAGTGTTGACGCCACTCGAAACCGGCGCTCAGGTTCAACAGTGTGTAGGATGCCAGTTCGCGACCGCCGACATCAAGCCGGTTGCCGACGTGCGCCACTTCAGCGCTGATCTGATGACCGGCATCAAAGCGATGACCGACGATCCAGTTGTATTTGCTGGTTGCGCGGCGCAGTAAGTCGCGATCCTGTTCGCGATCTTCCGGATCCTGCCAGGTTGCATTAAAGTCGCTGCTCCAGCGCTGGCCGCTATAGACATGGCCGATTTCGATGCCCTGAATCCGCGCTTCGTTGACGTTGATTGCCTGAGAATTCAGGCCCGAAAAATCAATCAGGTCTTCGATCCAGTTGCTGTAGATACTGGCATGGAAGCGATGATTTTGGATCGGTGTCCAGTCCAGCCCGAGCTCGGTTGACCACGATCGCTCGGGTTCCAAATCCGGATTGCCGTTGAAAAAGAAGTCGCCACCGGGTGAAAACTGGAATCCGGGTGAAAAGAGCTGGCTGAACGTCGGCGCGCGGAAGCCACGACCGGCGCTGACAAAGGCGCGTAATTGTTCGTTGAATTGCC
>JBCCHH010000527.1:0-1603 GCA_039028855.1 Pseudomonadota bacterium
CTACGGTTGAAGAAGCCGGCGCTGGTTAAGCCCGCAGCCTGAAAAATCAAAGTCGAAACGACTGGGAAGAAACTGTTATGAAGAATATTGATCAAACAAATCGCTCTATCCGTTTGCTGTCGGGCGTGGTCTTCATGTTCGCAGGCTCGGTGGCCGTTATCGGTACATTGCTCATGATCAACAGTCTGGCCGAAGGCCCGGATGAGATCGCGCAGCAAACGCAGACCTCATTTGCGGTTGAGAAGAAAGTCGAGCCGCCGCCACCGCGCATGCGTCAGCGTACGCCGCCGCGCCAGCAGCGCTCGCGTCCGACCGCACCACCTATGGTCAGCCTGGATACCTCCCTGTCGGGTATTGATTTCGGTATTCCCGGTCTGGCCGCGGGTGATTTAACTAATATGCAGGATCAATTGCTTGGCGATACCGAGAATGTGGTCATGACCGATGACTCAGTCGATTCACCGCCACGCCCGACCTTCCAGGCGCCCGTATCCTATCCGCGTTCGGCTCGTGCACAGGGCGTGCAGGGCTACGTAGTGCTGTCGCTCCTGATCAGTGCGGCCGGTGAAATTGAAAAAGTGCAGGTGCTCGAAGCCGAGCCGGCCGGTATTTTCGAACAAGCAGCGCAGGATGGCGTGCGCAACTGGCGCTTTGAGCCGGCCCAGTATCAGGGTCGTAATGTCAAGGTCTGGGCCAAGCAACGTATTCGTTTTGACCTGACCTAACGCTGTAATCGAATCCTTTTATCAACGACAGTGCTGACGAGTGCCATCGTGAAATTCGAGTTCCTGCAGCGCCTGACCACGGTTTTATTTTGCCTGCTGCTGCTTGCGGCTGCATCGTTGTGGGCTCAAGAAAGCGAGGACGATGTTGAATTGCTGTCGCTGGCCGCGCTGCTGATCGGCGACGGCAATTACGAGCGCGCGCAGCAGGTATTAGCCGGCGTTGACCTGGACGACGAACAAACAGACCTGATCCGCTATCACACCCTGGCTGGTCTGGTCGCACTCAATCTGAACGAACTGCCGCGTGCGGTCAGTGAATTCGAGGCTGCGATCGCAGCCGGTCAGACTGAATCGGTGGTGTGGCTGTATCTGGCCCAGGCGCATTTCGGACAGCAGCAATATGCTCAAACCTTGAACGCGCTTAATCAGGCAGGGGCCCAGGCTACGCAACTGCCTTCGGTCTATATGATGCGCTCACAGGCGCATTGGGAAATGGGTGAATACGAAAACGCCTGGACCGTTTTAGGCAATGGTCGGTTGCAGTTCCCGGATCGCGCCAATGAATTTGCCCGTCGCCAGGTGTTTTTGCTGGTCGATCAAGGTTTGTATCAAGAAGCGGCCGAGCAGGGTCGCCAGTTTCTCGAGACCCAAGCCGCCGGAACCGACGACGCAATCGCGATTGGTAATGCGCTGCGTCAAAGCGGCCAGCTTGAAGAGGCTGCCAATATCCTTGAACTGTCTCGTTTAACTGCACCCGACAACACGACGCTGGCTAAAGTGTTGTCGCATACCTATATCGATCAGGATATGCTGCTGCCAGCCGCCGATGTGATGCGTCAGGCTTCGATCTACGATTCCGAGCTTGTCGCTGAAGCGGC
>JBCCHH010000528.1:0-1599 GCA_039028855.1 Pseudomonadota bacterium
AGGAGCTGAGCAAATGGCCCGGTGCCGGTCATGCGTCGGCCATAGGCACTGTCGTAGTCTCTGCCGCCGCGCATTTGCTGAATCAAACTCATCACATGTGCCGCACGTTCCGGATAGTGCTCATCCAACCATTCGCGGAACAAGGCTTTCAGTTCGTGTGGCAGACGCAGCAGCACATAGGCAGCCCGGACGGCACCGGCTTCTGCCGCGGCTTCGGCCATCGCCTCGAGTTCAGCATCGTTGATCTGCGGAATAATCGGCGCCAGCAGTACGCTCGGCTTAAGGCCGATCTCACGCATCGCACGCAGCACCTTCAGTCGTCCGGCCGGTGAGGCCGTACGCGGCTCCAGCTTGCGTTTCAGGTCGTTATCCAATGTGGTCAGGCTAACGGCGACCGAAACCAGATTGTACTCAGCCAGTTGTTCGAGCAGATCCAGATCGCGCAGGATCGTGATGCCCTTGGTCAGCAGGCTAACCGGATGACGGTATTCGAGCAGCAGTTCCAGCAGCCGGCGTGTAATGCCGAGTTTCTTTTCGATCGGCTGATAGGCATCGGTGTTGATGCCGAGCACGATCGGCTTGCATACGTAGTCCGGTTTGCGCAGTTCCTGCTCCAGCAGCTCGACCGCATTATGTTTGTAGAACAACCGGGTCTCGAAATCCAGCCCGGGCGACAGGTCCAGATAGCTGTGCGAGGGTCGGGCGAAGCAATATACGCAGCCGTGTTCGCAGCCACGATACGGGTTGATTGACTGCTCGAAGCCGACATCGGGCGACTGGTTACGGCTGATGATCGATTTAGCCGTCTCGGCTGCGATTTGGGTTTGTAGTACGGGTAAGTCTTCCAGCTCTCGCTGCCAGCCGTCGTCAAACTCTTGAGTCGACTGTTTTACAAAGCGGTTCTCAATGTTCGAGACCGCGCCGCGGCCGCGCTGGGGATTCTGGGATTGCATGCTGTGAGTCTAGCTTGCAGCATTATCATTTTTCGAGAACCCTTTTCAGGGCGCAATGATAACGACACTTAGAACCGGCTTGAAAGATTTGGCCGCGACCTTATCGCGTGCAGTGCCAGTGCGCCGAGCAAAAGCAACAGCATCGTCAGTGCAATCGGTGAAAGCGCCGGTACCGGGGTTGAAGCAGTGGTAGATGTAAATGTGACCTGAATCTGGAACAGCTCGCCGGGTTCGTCGTCCAGCTCGCTTTGTGCTGCGATCCAGAAGCTGCTGCCATCCCAGGTAATACCCCTTGGACGAGGGCCGATTGCCGCGATGGACGCGATGCTGAGTAGCGTGCCGCTGGTGTCCATTTCCAGGATTTCCAGTGTGTCCACGTCCAACACATAAAGAAGACCGTTGCGCCAGGTGATTCCACCGGGATCTGAGCCTGGATAGGCGAAGGATGAAATCTGGCTACCGTCAGCTGCGTCCAGTTCATAAACCACATTCATGCCATCGTCGGTCAACCAAAGGTTTCCGGTATTGCCATCAAAGGCGAGTCCTTCACTATCGGAATTCGTGGAGTTGGGTGCTATCCAGCTGCCGATCAGGGCGCCCGCTGTGGAGATTTCATACACTAGCCCAACGCCGCCCACATCATCAT
>JBCCHH010000529.1:0-1570 GCA_039028855.1 Pseudomonadota bacterium
CGGTCACAGCCGCGCCCGGCGTTTGCAGCGAAAAGCGGGTCAGGCCCATGGGTTTCATGTAAATCGGTTGGCTCATGCCCGTAGTCTGGACACGATCAAAACGAATCTTGAGCTCTTTGCGCTCGAAGAAACCGCTGCGCACGCGCATGATGTCAGCGGTGATCTGATATTGAAATCGACGGTGATAAACCATCACATAGAGCAAACCCGCAAGTAACAGCAGGCCACCAATGAGCGCGACTTCCTGCAGGCCGAACCAATCACTGAGCGCCACACCGGTGCCTGCGCCGAAAAACAGAAAGATGTTTTGACGCACGAATTTCTGGACGCTGTTGATGTACATCGTAACGACCGCCGACCACGGCAATCGCTTCCAGTTTTCATCTTCCAGCGCGGCCTGTTCAGTCATGCGGTTTTGACGCAGACTCGTTCAACGACGAATCGGTGCCGGCGCTTTCAGTATCGGTGAAAGGTAAGGCTTCAGATGCGATCGCCGTATCGGTCGACTCAGCGGAAACCTCTTTGCTTTGAGCCTCAAACTCATACCGTCCGCTATCATCCCCTGCTTCGGTTTGCTGCGATTCGCTTTCAGACTTGTCATCCTGTTCATCGCGTAGACGAATCTGTTCCAGTAGATGTTCGCGCAGCCGATCGGCTGTTTCGGCCTGCAGCGCGATCACGACCAGGTCCGCCGTCATGCCGCCGGCCGTATAGCAGCTTAAGCGCGCCAGATCCATCGTGCGCTCAACCGGCCCACTGGAAGTCTCGACATGCTGAATGCGTGCAACCGGGAGCGTCGTGGTCGTACGCCACCACACACCCGATTGTGCGATCAGATCGTGCTCACGCAAAGCCCAACCGCGATGACGCGCATCTGCCAGCCGATACAGCAGAATCAACAGCACCAGCACCGCGAGCCCAATAAAAGTAACCCAACCCAAGGTGATATTGACAAAAGGTAGCCAGCCTGAGAACGCACTGACCAGCAGCGGAATGGCCCAGAACATCACGGTTGAAAACAACAAATATCGACGGAATTTAGGCGCAACCGGCTGCAGTTCTGCTTCACTGTAGTCGGGCAGCTGACTTGAATCCAACACTGAATTGGTAAATCTCGGTTCGTTTAATTCCATCATGAAGATTCTAGACGTCTCAAATGATCGGCGCCAGCGTCAAAAGTCATTACGCGCAGTCATCGAATTGACAGGCATGGGTGAAATGCACTGATTCATGCTGCACAAAACGAGCCTATTTTGACTTAGCCATGTCCGAAGATCCATTTCTGCCCTGCAGCAATGATGTCTTATTCCGCCAGGCTATCAGCCACCGATTACCTTGAATCGTCGGCATTCAAAAACACACGATCGAACGACTCACCATTCGCGATTCGGTCAAGATCGGCAAAAAAGCTATCGTTCTGAATCAACGGTGTCACTGCCATCCGAGCCGCCTGATAGTTTTGCCGGATATCGCCGGAGAAGAAATCGCGGCCCGAGCCAAGGCGCTGAACCGCATTTACATTCTCTTCAGATAGATCGATGTTCTCGGGCAGAAACGGCTCGCGATAATC
>JBCCHH010000530.1:0-1560 GCA_039028855.1 Pseudomonadota bacterium
CCGGCACCAGCAAGGCGGCGGCAATCAGAAACGCGGCCGAGGACAGATCGGCCGGCACTTGAATGGTACTGGCTTGCAACGCTTGCGGACCGCGCATGTCGACCTGCTGTGCCTGCGCTTCAAGTTCAACGCCAAATGCCGGCAGCATGCGCTCAGTATGGTCGCGACTGATGCCCGGCTCGCTGACCCGGGTGTGGCCTTCGGCCTGCAAACCAGCCAGCAGAATCGCCGATTTGACCTGCGCGCTGGCAATGTTCAAATCATGCGCCCGGGCCTGCAACGGACGCGGGCGAATCGTCAGCGGCGCATGTCCATCAACGCCTTCCATATCGGCACCCATTGCAGTTAATGGCTCAATGATGCGCCGCATCGGTCGGCTGGACAAGGATTCATCACCGACAAGGCGCAGACGTTGACCATATAAATCCGGATGACCCGCCAGCGCGCCAGCCAACAGGCGCATGCCGGTACCCGAGTTGCCAAGATCCAGATCATGCTGCGGCGCATGCAAACCGCGACCGGTGATTTGTACCTCAGCGGCCGCGCGCTCCACCTGCACACCCAGATCGGCCATAGCCTGCAGCGTGGCCAGCGTGTCTTCGGCAGTCAGAAAACCGTGTATCGTGGTTGTGCCCTGCGCCAGGCCGCCCAGAATGGCCGCGCGATGCGAGACTGATTTATCACCCGGCGGCGTGATCGTGCCGCTCAGTCTGCGTTTAGACGGGCGTACGATCAGTTGCATGCTTACAGAATATCCTCAAGCGCCTGCAGCAGACGCTCGTTTTGTACCTGCGTTCCGATCGTGATACGCAGTGCGTCATCCAGACCGTAGTTGGCCACGGGCCGCACAATGATGCCGCGCTGCAGCAAATTTTCATTAAGCTCAGCAGCCGACCGGCCAAATCGCGCCAGAATAAAATTCGCCGCCGACGGCATACAGGTCACGCCCAACGCAGCGAGACCCGACTGTAACTGCTGCATACCCGTGGCGTTCATTTCACGCGTCTGGCGAATAAAATCATCGTCCGATAGCGCTGCTTCAGCCGCCACCAGTGCCAGTGCATTGACGTTAAACGCCGGCCGCACACGATTCATCAGATCGGCAATGCCCGGATTCGACAGCGCATAGCCGACGCGCAGGCCGGCCAGCCCATAGGCCTTGGAAAAGGTGCGTGTCACGACCAGATTCGGAAATTCCTCGAGCCAGGTCGAGGCGTCGCCGAGCGCTGCACCTTCAGCATATTCGGTATAGGCTTCGTCGACTACGCAAATCACATGCCCTGGTAGTGAAGCCAGAAAATCACGTACGCGTTGAGCCTCCAGCCAGGTGCCGGTTGGGTTGTTGGGATTGGCCAGAAACAACATGCGTGTATTGCCATTGACGTGCTCGTACATGGCGCGCAAATCATGACCCAGCGGCATCGGGTGATCTTCAGGCAGCGCAGGCGCTACCTTGGCAGTTGCGCCAACCATCTGCGTGGCAATCGGGTAGACGGCAAAACAATATTGCGAAAACACCGCTTCTAGGCCCGGCTGTAAAAAAATCTGGGCCAGAAACAC
>JBCCHH010000531.1:0-1552 GCA_039028855.1 Pseudomonadota bacterium
CGAAGGTATGGCGATTGGCTGCTACGCGATGGGCGCGACGGTCGGCTACAACTATCTCAGAGGCGAGTTTCATCATGAGCCGTTCGAGCGCTTTGAAGCGGCATTGAAAGAAGCCTACGAGGCCGGTTATCTGGGCAAGGATATTCGCGGCTCGGGCGTCGATGTCGATATTTACGGCGCGCTCGGCGCCGGTGCCTACATCTGCGGTGAGGAAACCGCGCTGATGGAGTCGCTCGAAGGCAAAAAGGGCCAGCCGCGCTTCAAGCCGCCGTTCCCGGCCAATTTCGGTGTGTACGGCAAGCCGACCACGATCAACAATACTGAAACCCTGGCCTCGGTGCCGGCGATTATTCGCAATGGGCCGGAGTGGTTTCTCGAGATCGGTAAACCAAACAACGGCGGGCCGAAAATCTTCTCGGTCTCCGGCCATGTCGAAAAGCCGGGTAATTTTGAAATTCCGCTCGGCACGCCATTCAGCGAGCTACTCGAAATGGCCGGCGGCATGCGCAATGGCCACGCTTTGAAGGGCGTCATACCCGGCGGTTCCTCGATGCCGGTACTGCCGGCCGATACGATGATGGACATCACGATGGATTACGACGCGCTGCAGAAAGCCGGTTCCGGCCTGGGTTCGGGCGCAGTCATCATCATGGACGAAACCACCTGCATGGTTGCGGCCTGCACGCGCATCGCGCGCTTCTACTACGCCGAATCCTGCGGCCAGTGCACGCCGTGCCGCGAAGGTACGGGCTGGATGTACCGCGTATTGACCCGAATCATGGCCAGCAAGGGCCGACCGGAAGATATCGACCTGCTCGAAACCGCAGCCGGTCAGATCGAAGGGCACACGATCTGTGCTTTTGGAGAGGCGGCCGCCTGGCCTGTGCAGGGCTTCCTGCGCCACTTCCGCCACGAATTCGAATACTTCGTCGAACATGGTCGCTCGATTGTCGAAGACAAACTAGGGGCGGCGGCGTGACTGCGTTTAAAAAAGAAATAATTACCGCAGATGAAAGCGGATATGCGCAGATGGAAACCGATAGATCCTTTGCTTTTTCTGATGTTGATTTAGCAGCTTTCAGCTTTTTGCCTCTCTGTTTTTATCCGCGTTCATCTGCGCCCATCTGCGGTAAACCAAGGGTTTTCGGAATCTGACTATGGCAACGATTCAAGACCAACAAATCGAACACGTCACAATCGAAGTCGACGGCCGCGAGTTGGCGGCGCCGAAGGGCGCGATGATTATCGAGGTGACCGATCAGGCCGGTATTGAGGTTCCGCGCTTCTGTTATCACCGTAAGTTATCCATCGCGGCCAACTGTCGCATGTGTCTGGTTGATGTGGAAAAGGCGCCCAAGCCGCTGCCGGCCTGCGCCACGCCGGTGGCCGACGGCATGAAGGTGTTTACCCGCTCACGGCGCGCGGCCGACGCGCAGCGAGGCGTGATGGAATTTCTGCTGATCAATCATCCGCTCGACTGCCCGATCTGCGACCAGGGCGGCGAGTGCGAGCTGCAGGATCTAGCCATGGGCTATGGCCGTTCGGTTTCGCG
>JBCCHH010000532.1:0-1530 GCA_039028855.1 Pseudomonadota bacterium
GCGGTTCGATATTGTAGAAATTTTGTGGCGCGAGCACAGCCGCTTCTTCGAAATACGCCAGGTTCGGCTGAAGCGGATTGAAAGTATTCAGATCGTTATCATTTGGGTCATCGTCGCCGCTGGCTATATTGGCGCTCATGGAAATGCGCGGTGATCCGGCGGCATCCTCGAAGGTATAGCCGGTGTCGCTGGCTATCGTCCATGCGCGGATATCCGCCGAACCAAAATCACCGAACTGATAGACCAGCTCCGTATTCCAGTCCCATCGGCCTTGCGTTCCGAAAAAACGAGTGCCGATCGAGTGACGGGTTTCATCGGCCGTACTTTGATTAAACCGCGAATCGTTTCGGTCCAAACCAATGTAATAAAAATTCGCGTTGCTTGCGCCGAAATCATAGCTGGTGTTGATGCCCCACAGAGCTTCATCGTCATTGTTCCGGTTGTTAAATGCGTCTTCATCCACGTTGACCGGATTGAATGCAAACAGGCGTAAATCGACGTTGCCGATCGTCGTGTCCAGCCTAACGCCGTCATACGCCAGGCGCACGTTGGGACCGTCGCGAGTACCCATCAATCGCGCGCTGTTGAGCGGCATCTCCTGTCGGCCAAGGCGCAGCCGGGTATCGTCGTACATAAAATCCAGAAACGCCTGATGGAAATCGGCGCTGTCTTCATCGAACGGCCCGGGATTGTAATCATTGCTGGTGGTTAAATGATTGCCGAGCTCGACAAACGCGCGGACATGTTGGCCCATGCGCAGGTCGGCATTCAGAAAAAGGCGATGCAGCAGAATATAGCCGTCGTCTTCGGCGGCGGTCAGCCCAAAGCGGTCGTTGCGAAAGACATTCACCCGTTCACGTAATTTGCCGCCGAACGACAGATGGATATCGTCACGATCTTCGATCAGGCGGATATCTTTGAGCGGCGCCAGCCAAGAATGATGCGCTCCATCTTCTGCCCATGCCCAGCCAGCGGCTGTGCTGGCTGCAATCGCTGCGCTGAGTAATCGTTTCATGCGATGCACTAGATGACGTTGCCTGTTATAAACCCCAAAGTCATCGCGACGACCAGTAGGGCGCCGACCAACTTGGGCGGTGCCGGTAGCGGTAGGTCAAACCAGCGGCAGATAAAACCAATCAGCAGACCCAGCGTGATGGCGATCACGAGGCTTAAGTCCATCATGAGGCTTCGCCTGACGGGCCACCGCAGTTGCTTTTTTGCGCTTGCGGCCGACTGATTGCGAGGTACTTATCGGTCAGGATATAGCCACTGGTCATAGCGACCACCAACAACGCGCCGACCAGCACTGGCGGTGCAGGCACCGGAATGGCCAGCAGACTACAGCCCAGTCCGATCAAAAAGCCCAGCGCAAGACCGATAACGGTTTTATGGTTCATGTTTTTCTCCTTACTTGCCGTGCGTCAAAGAGCGGCAGACTGCGCAAGCTTCACCTGCACCAGTCGAGTCTCCGGCCGTCCAAAAAAATCAGAACATCGAAATCCGATGCGTGACCTTAGGCAACAACACAAC
>JBCCHH010000533.1:0-1527 GCA_039028855.1 Pseudomonadota bacterium
CGCGCGGTACTCGATACCGAAGCCCAGGCCATTTCCGCACTGCAAAGTCGATTGGATGACCGTTTCGTCGCCGCCTGCGAACGCATTCTGAACTGCAGCGGACACCTGATCGTGACCGGCATGGGCACATCGGGCCATGTCGGCCATAAGCTTGCCGCAACGCTGGCCTCGACCGGCACGCCGGCATTTTTTGTTCATCCGGCCGAAGCCAGCCCTGGCGACCTGGGCATGATCAAGGCCGACGATCTGATCGTGGCCTTGTCTAACTCGGGTGAAACGGCTGAAATTATTGCGCTGTTGCCCGTAATCAAACGCCTCGGCGTCACCTTAATCGCGATGACCGGCCAGCCTGAGTCCACCCTGGCCCGCTACGCCGATGTGCATCTCGATACCAGCGTCGATCGCGAAGCTTGCCCGCTCGGTCTGGCCCCAACGGCTTCCACTGCCGCCCAGCTTGCGATGGGCGATGCGCTCGCGATTGCGTTGCTCGACGCGCGTGGTTTCACGGCTGAAGATTTTGCCCTTTCGCATCCCGGCGGCACGCTTGGAAAAAAACTGCTGCTGCACATTCGCGACGTGATGCATCAGGGCGACGATCTGCCATTGGTCGAGCCGCAGCAGACTATTTCCGAAGCTATTGTGGTGATGACACGCAGCAGACTCGGTCTGTGCGCCGTGGTCGACAAGCACTGTCAAGCGATCGGTATTCTGACGGACGGCGACCTGCGCCGCGGTCTGGACGGCATCGGCGACATTCGCACCACGCGCGTGGATGCACTTATGACAGCAGAGCCACAAACCATTCAAGACGACGCACTCGCCGCCAGCGCGGTCGAGCTTATGCAAAGTCGACGCATTCAGGGGCTGCTGGTTGTCGACCAACACCACCGACTTGTCGGTGCACTGAACTTTCAAGACTTATTGCAGGCGGGCGTGGTCTGATGACAGGCTTTTCTGAAAACCGTCACTGGCCCGCAGATCTGCTGCTAAAAGCGGCCTCGATTCGATTCGTCGTATTTGATATCGACGGCGTAATGACCGACGGTCGGCTGTATCGCGATGATGCCGGAAACGAGATCAAGGCCTTCCACTCGCGCGACGGGCTCGGGCTTAAAGGGCTGATGCGACATGGCTTCATCGTCGCTGCACTGACGGCTCGAACATCCAGGCTGGTTACAGCGCGAATGGCCGAACTGGGCATTGAACACGTCAAACAAGGGCGTCACGACAAGCGCCAAGCGCTAGCTGAGCTGTTGCGGGAAACGGGCTTCAGCGCGGAGCAGACAGCCTACATGGGCGACGATCTGGTCGACTGGCCGGCCATGGTACAAACCCGGCTCAAGCTCTGTCCCGGCGATGCCGACGGCTGGATTCTTCAGCATGTCGATTATGCGACGTGCGCCCATGGCGGACGCGGCGCGGCGCGCGAAGCCTGCGAACTGCTGCTGGCTGCGGCCGGCAAATTGGATGCGTGGCGGGCTGAATTCGAAGCAATCAACAACAGCAGCGCAGACAACGCCGCATGAA
>JBCCHH010000534.1:0-1522 GCA_039028855.1 Pseudomonadota bacterium
AGCGCTGCTCGTTGCACTGCTCAAACGGCATGGCTTCGCGACCTGGCTGCGTCAGCTTGATGATGTGTCGGATGAATCAGGCGTCTCAGCCGAGTCACAAGAACTGGAAGTTATTACCGTCACCAGCAGGCAAGGTCTGGCCGATCTGGCCGAGCGCCTCAATCAGTCTGAAATCACCGCATTCGATACTGAAACCACGAGTCTGGAGCCGCTTGATGCGAAGCTGGTCGGTTTTTCATTCGCGATTCAAACGGGTCAGGCGTACTACGTGCCGGTCGGTCACGTCGATCAGCAGACTGAGTTTGATTTTGAAGAGGCCGTCGCCGCGCTCAAGCCGTTTTTGCAAAACGGCGATCGGCCCAAGCTGGCCCAGCACACCAAATACGATCTGAACGTGCTGCACGAGGCCGGCATTGAACTGGCCGGTATCGCGCACGACACCATGCTGCAGTCGTACTGCTTCAATGCCACTGCCACCAGGCACGATCTCGATTCGCTGGCGACCCGCTACCTCGGCCGCCAAACCACGAGCTACGAGCAGGTGGCCGGCAAGGGCAAGCAGCAGGTTACGTTCGATCAGGTTGCGGTGCCGATCGCAGCGGATTATGCCGGTGAAGATGCCGAAGTCTGTCTGGCGCTGCATCAAAAACTGTGGCCCGAGATTCAGCGCTATGCCGGCGTGCAGAACGTCTATGAAGAGCTCGAAATTCCGCTGATCACGGTACTGGCACGCATGGAACGCACCGGCGTGATGATCGACGCCGATCGGCTGGCGCGGCAAAGCGCCGAATTGGGCGAGCGTCTGGCGGAAATCGAACAGCGGGCCTGGGCCGAGGCCGGCGGCGAGTTCAACCTCGGTTCACCCAAGCAGCTACAGGAAATTCTGTTTGAACGGCTGGCGTTGCCGGTCGTGCGCAAAACGCCGAAAGGCCAGCCATCGACGGCCGAAGACGTGCTGCAGGAACTCGCAATCGAGCACGAGCTGCCACGCCTGATTCTGGAAAATCGCAGTCTGTCCAAGCTCAAGAGCACCTACACCGACCGCTTGCCGGAGAAGATTCATCCCAGGACCGGTCGCATCCATACCCATTATCATCAGGCCGTCGCCGCGACCGGCCGGCTATCCTCGGCCGACCCGAATCTGCAGAATATTCCGATCCGCACCGAAGAGGGTCGACGCATTCGCAAGGCCTTTGTTGCGCCCGAAGGCTGGACGCTGCTGGCGGCCGATTATTCGCAGATTGAGCTGCGCATCATGGCGCATTTGTCGGGCGACGAGCGGCTCAAGCAGGCGTTTCAGAACGGCGAGGATATTCATCGCGCGACGGCGGCCGAGGTATTCGGCCAACCGCTCGAGCAGGTCAGTAGCGATCAGCGACGCGCGGCCAAGGCAATCAACTTCGGCCTGATGTACGGCATGAGCGCCTGGGGTCTGGCCAAGCAGCTCGAAACGGGGCGCGAGCAGGCGGCCGAATACATCGAACGCTATTTCGAGCGCTACCCGGGCGTACGTGACTTTATG
>JBCCHH010000535.1:0-1510 GCA_039028855.1 Pseudomonadota bacterium
CCCGCCCGGTCCGCGTCTCGGCGACCAGGTCATTGAAGTTGATGGCCTGCAGAAAGCGTTTGGCGATAAATTGCTGATTGAAGATTTGAGCTTCAAGGTGCCGCCTGGTGCGATCGTCGGTATTATCGGCGGTAACGGCGCGGGCAAGACCACCCTGTTCAAAATGATTGCCGGCCAGGAACAGCCTGATCGGGGCGAACTCGTTGTCGGTTCGACGGTGCAGCTCGGTTATGTCGATCAGCGTCGTGACAGTCTCGACGACAGCCGCCAGGTGTGGGAAGAGATCAGTGACGGTTCGGAAATGATTGAGGTCGGCAATTTTTCGATGCCGGCGCGCGCCTGGGCCAGCCGGTTCAATTTCAAGGGCGCCGACCAGCAGAAGCGCGTCGGCCAGTTGTCTGGCGGGGAGCGCAACCGTGTGCATCTGGCCAAGGTGCTCAAATCAGGCGGTAACGTGCTGATGCTCGATGAGCCGACCAACGATCTCGATGTTGAAACGCTGCGTGCGCTTGAGGAGGCGCTGCTGGCCTTTCCGGGCTGCGCATTGATCACCTCGCACGATCGCTGGTTTCTCGATCGTTTGGCCACGCACGTGCTCGCGTTCGAAGGCGACTCGCAGGTGGTCTGGTTTGAAGGCAATTTCTCGGAGTACGAAAAAGACCTCAAACGCCGCAAGGGCGAGCAGGCCGGCCCGCATCGCATCCGCTACAAGAAGATCGACGGTTAATCGCGCAGCGCGTTCGATGCACCACGTAAAACCGCCAAGGCCTGCGTCCATCGACCTTTGAACATGCGTTTGCCGACGCGGCCGGTAATGCCGATCACAATGGCCGGCCAGCCACCGAGTGGGCCGTGTTTGCGGAAGAATCGCACGGCCGATTCATTCATCAGTTGATCCTTGCGCGCGGTCTGACCGACCATGCTGGCGGAGCCCCGATGCCGCACTCGGGCCTGTTTGGCCACGCTCAGCGACCAGCCCTTATCGACCAGGCGAATCGACAGATCGACGTCTTCCCAATACATGAAAAACGCCGGATCGAACAGGCCGGCCTGCTGTAACGCTGCGCTTCGCAGCAGCAAACTGGCGCCAGTCAGGTAGTCGAGTCGCCTATCATCGACCGGCTGCTGAAACTGGACTGAACGACCAAGCCAGCGATTAATCTTGCCGCCACCCCAGGCCTGTAATCGTGCGGTTTGATCCAGATCGAAGATTGGTGCGCCAATGGCACCGGCATCGGCATGTTGCTGAGCATGATCAAGCATTCTGCGCAGGCTGTCGGGTTCGGCGCGGGCGTCGTTGTTAAGTAGCCAGATCCAGTCGAAACCGCGTTCGATCAGTGCCTTAATCGTTGCGTTTTGTCCGCGCCCATAGCCCAGGTTTTGTGAATTCTGTACGAACTCGATTTCAGGATAAGCCGTGCGGATGCGGTCGGCGGAATTATCGGTTGAGGCATTATCAACGACGACAATTCTGCCGGGTGTTTCTGTCAGCTCATGCAGCGATTGCAGG
>JBCCHH010000536.1:0-1482 GCA_039028855.1 Pseudomonadota bacterium
TAATTGCGACTCGCATAGTGCAACGCGCCATTGATGTGATTAAGCCGTAACAGTCAGTTCGGCCCATATCGATTGAAATCATTCCGTTTGGTTCAATGTTGATTCGCACATGGCGTATGGCCGACTGCTTTACGTATACAGGCCTAGGCTATTTGATGAAGTACGTACGGAGAGTAAGCCAGATGATTGTACGTTTTGGAGTCCATGTAGTACTCGTTGCGCTGGTTTTGCTGATTGCAGCTTGTTCGTCGGAAACGCCGCCTGCAGCGCCCGAAGGATTGGAAATTACGCTGACGGCAGCCAATGACGGCGCAGCCCCGTGTCGTATCGAGCGAGTCGCGCGCTACGATCAATCCAGCCAGCCGATGTATATGATCCGCGGCGAAGGTCGCTATAGCCTGGCCGACGGAAGCCGGCGATCCATCCCGGTACAGATCCGTTTTCTCGGGATGGACGGCATTGTCGATGATGAGGCTGTGACGCTGACCGATTTTGACGCGACCTGTGATCAGGTGTCGATTGAATGGACGATTGAAGAGTGTGAGTCTCAGGACCGCGATAGGGTCGAGTGTCCGCCGTTTGACATGATAGGTGAAACGGACTTTCGATCGTTTGAGCTTGTATTTGAACAATGAGCTGGATTCATTTTCCGGAATAAAGGAAAGCGGCGTATTTGGCAAGGCTTTTTGTTTCTGTTCGTGTCGATCTGCGTTCAGCGCGATTAAAATAGCACGATGGAAATCTTCAAGGAATTTCAGATTGAAGCCGCACACCGGCTGCCGAACCTGCCGGTTACGCATAAGTGCAGTCGATTACACGGTCATTCGTTCCGCATCGCGGTGTATGTGCAAGGCGAACCGGGCGAACAAACCGGCTGGGTGATGGATTTTGCCGATATCAAGGCTGCATTCCAGCCATTGTTCGAGCGGCTCGACCATCATTATCTGAATGATGTCGAAGGGCTGGAGAACCCAACCAGCGAAAATCTTGCGCGTTGGGTCTGGCAGAAGCTTGAATCCAAACTACCGGGGCTATCGCGTATTGTTGTGCGCGAAACCTGTACTGCCGGCTGTGAATACCGCGGCGACTAGCTTTCTGTAGGTGATGTGCGGATACTCAGCCCAATCAGTTCGCACGATATAGGCGCTATCATCTTGTTCCGCTGTGACTGAATTGTACTGGTTTTGCCAACGGGCTAACTTGGCTGCGGGTCTAGGCAATCGTTGTTGATTTGCTTGGCATTGGCGTTGAATTCATTGTCACCACAACGGTTTCTGGCAGCGAAGGCGAAACCGCAATCAATAGCGCTGCCTTGATCTCAGCGCCAGGTTTCTTTGGCGCCAATCCAAATCACAACAGCGCAAGCGATGAAGATCCGATGGGCTTGTTTAACGACGGCTTCAAAGCGCTGGTTGAGGAATGATTAGGAAGTCCATCTATAAGCAAAACCTGAACCCGCTCGATGCGCTATGCAAAAAAGCA
>JBCCHH010000537.1:0-1478 GCA_039028855.1 Pseudomonadota bacterium
AAAAAGTAAAGTCCATTGACATAATAAAAACAACCGCGGTCATGCTTTTATCATGCCGTGCCCGTGGTTTGATCGGGGTCAGAACGCATCATGGCAACAGCATCGAAAATCAGTAAAGCCGACCTGCAGGGCATTATCGAAAGCCTGAGCACGCCGTCCGGGCAGGTTGATCCAGCCTTTGTCAAACAGTTTCTTGGGCGCATGCCCGTCAGCGAGCTGAAGCCGGAGCAAATCTCGGACTATGCGGCCATGGTCGACGGCTTCTACGATTTCATCAAGCATCGCAAGGCCGGTCAGCCCAAGATTCACGTGTTCAATCCGGACGAGCAGGTGCATGGTTGGAAATCGAATCACAGCGTGATCGAAATGGTCAACGACGACATGCCGTTTCTGGTCGATTCAGTAGTGCTGGCGCTGTCCAAACTCAACATCGCTGTACATCTGATTTTGCACCCGGTGATGCACATCAAGCGCGACCAGGGCGGTCATTTCATGGCTATGGCCGAGGCGAGTGAGCCTGGTGAATTGACTGAATCGATGATTCATCTGCAGGTGGATCGCCAAACTTCACCCGAAGTACTGGCGCGAATCCAGCGTCGCATTTTGCGGGCGCTTAAAGACGTGCGTTTGGCGGTCGACGACTGGCAGGCGATGCGGCACAAGGCGCTGGAGATTGCCGATGAACTGGCCGACAGCGAATCAGGCCTTGAAGCGGATGAAGTAGAGGAGGCGCGCGATTTTTTCCAATGGCTGGCCGACGACCATTTCATGTTTCTTGGCTATCGTGAATATGAAATTGTCGATTCTAAAGAAGACCAGCAGCGCACGTTGTCCGCAGTCGACGGTAGTGGGCTGGGTCTTATGCAACAGACACATCGCAAGTCGCCTGATCGTCCATTAGGTGAACTCGGCGGTGAAGCGCGCGGTAATAATACCCAGATATACCCAATTATTATCACTAAAACCAACGGCCGCTCGACTGTGCACCGCGACGGCTATATGGATTACATCTCGATCCTGCGTTTTGATGATAGCGGTCGTGTAATCGGTGAGAAACGAATCATCGGCCTGTTGACTTCGGGTGCCTATATTCGTCGCTGCCAAGATACGCCGCTCGTGCGTCGCAAGGTCGAGCAGGTGCTGAAGCTGTCGGGCTTGCGTTTGGGTAGCCATGCTGGCAAGGCGCTATTGCATATTCTAGAAACGCTGCCGCGTGATGAGTTGTTCCAGGCCAGCAGTAAAGACCTGCTCGATCTGGCGATCGGTATTCTCGATCTGCAGGAGCGTGTGCAAACGCGGCTGTTCATCCGACGCGAAAGGTTCGGACGCTTTTATTCCTGCATGGTGTTCATTCCGCGCGATCGATTCAATACTGAGAACCGTGAGAAAGTCCAACAGATTCTCAAGCGTGCATTGAAAGGCGAAAAACTCGATTTCGCCGTGCAGGTGGGCGAATCCAAGCTGGCGCGCATGCATGT
>JBCCHH010000538.1:0-1478 GCA_039028855.1 Pseudomonadota bacterium
GCCTGGCTTCGGGCTAGTTTGATGATGGTTTGGCGCACTTTCTGTATGGGCTCAGAATGTCCGATCATGCGGTCCAGTATTGTGTTCTGCTGCGTGTTTTTTGCTTTGTCGCCTAAAGAAGCTGGACCGGGTTTTGGCACATTTTTTTTGCCGGCATGTTTTTCCGCATCATCGTGCCGCATCTTGATCGCGGTACGTACGAGGTTACGCAAATCGTCTAGGTTGACGGGTTTTGATACGAAGTCAAAGGCGCCGTACTTCAGTGCGGTGACCGCGTCTTCGACCTTACCGAAGGCGGTAATCATCGCAATCGGCAGCTCGGGGTGGTCGCGATTGACCTGTTTGATCAAACTCAGTCCATTCCCGTCTGGCAGCCGCATGTCGGTCAGGCAGAAATCATAGTGATTGCTGCTGAGCTTATGTCGTGCTTCGGCCAAATCTTCGGCCGCATCGACTTTCACACCCATGCGTGTGAGAGTAAGCGACAGTAGTTCTCGTAAATCAGGTTCGTCGTCAACGACCAGTGCTTGTGGTTCGCTCATATCACTTCCGTAATTGATTGCGCTTTCTAATGTACTACTCGATGTGGCTGTGGGCTGATTTCGCGCAGGCCAGATTGCACTGGTGTTTGCGCGGCATCGAGCCGGCGCAGCAGAATTCTAAAGCAGGCGCCGGCATTGGGCATTTGCACATATTCCAGTGGTGCCTGATTTGCATCACACAGCTGTCGCGCCAAAAATAGGCCCAGGCCGGAACCCTGCTTATGCGTAGTAAAAAAAGGTTCGAAAATTTGGCTGCGCTTTTCTAGCGGGATACCAGGCCCATCATCGATAATATCCAGCGCCATTTCGCGCAAGCCTCGAATCGGACTCAAACGTAGTGTGAGTGTAGGCAGATGATCTTCTGATGCTGCATGTCGTAGCGCATTGTCTAGCAGGCTTTGTATGGCTTGTCCGATCTGGCTCGGATCCATCAGTACATCAATATCTGATTTGGGTGCTTCAAGCTTAAGTCGTGAACTGGGCAGTTTGTGCTGACGCCGAAAATCGTCAGCCAGTTCGCGCAGCCATATGCTGATGTTGATTTGTTGAATATGCGCCCGTTCACGCCGGGAAAGCTTAAGCACATTCTCTACGATGTCGTTTACCCGAACAGCATGGTTCGAAATAATTTGTATGAGCCGTTGATCCTGCTCATCGAGATCAGATGACTCACCTAGTAGTTGCGCAGCGTGGCTTAATGCACCGAGCGGGTTGCGAATTTCATGTGCGATTGAGGCGGACAATCGTGCCAGCGAAGCTTGCGCGAGATCACGCGCGCGGCGGCTGATTACCGAGGTATCCTCAAGAAAAATCAGCGTGGCTTCGCCGCCAAGCCCCGGCAGTTTGACAAACTGTGGCACCACGGCAGCCTGAGTGGACTTAAGTAGTAATGCTTCATCAACGGTTTCGCCGGTTTTTTGCCAATGCTCGAGTCGC
>JBCCHH010000539.1:0-1467 GCA_039028855.1 Pseudomonadota bacterium
CGATTGGGCCCGTCATTTCCTTTTACCTGTCGAATTTCATTAACGGTCATGCCTTAGTGATTTCAGCATTCGGTGCTACCGGCGCCGCTTTCCTCAGCCTTACCATTTTTGGATTAACCACGAAAAAGGATTTCAGCTTCCTAGGTCCATTTTTATTCGCAGGGATTATCGTAAGCCTCGTTCTTGCTATCGCCGCGTATGTATTTAATTTAGGTATGCTTTCTCTGGCAGTATCGGGTTCATTTGCGCTGCTTATGTCTGCCTACATTGTGTACGAAACCCAGCAGATCGTTCGAGGCGGGCAGCGTAATTACATTCTTGCCGCAACATCGCTGTTTATCTCCATCTTCAGCATATTCAGCAACTTACTGCATCTGTTCGGCTTTTTCTTTGGTGAGGAGTAGGCAGAAAGTACGTCTGCCACAGCCTGATTACCCAACCCGGCCGCTCGGCCGGGTTTTGTGTGCTCGCACTGGATCGATCCAATCGGGGTGATTGCTGCCGTCCAGGTCGGGCTGGTAAAATGCGACAAAACTAGTATTGATTACACAATCGCGCTACAACGGCACTTCAAGATGCTCTTGCGCGATTCGCAACACGGGTACTGCATTTATGAAATCATCGATCATCGAAAAACTCGCCACGCTCCGCAACAGCGGCGGTCAGCCGCGCACGCTGGGACTGTCTTCCGACACCATCGAACGCTTTGCCGAGCAGGACGAGCGGCTCGAACAGGCCGTTGATCAGGCTCTCGGCGTGGCCGAATGCTGGCAGACCCAATATCCTGAACTTTGGGCAGCTGACGATGAAGTACAACAGGCCAAGCTGCAGTCCGGCTACGTCAATTTTTATGCCGACGATGCGGTCAACCCGTACGTTGCGCTGGCCGCCAAAGGGCCATGGATCATCACCACCAAAGGCGCAGTGCTGCACGATTCGGGCGGCTACGGCATGCTCGGTTTCGGCCACGCACCGGATGCGATCATTCAGGCCATGAGCCAGCCGCATGTGATGGCGAATGTGATGACGCCGAGTTTCAGCCATCTCCGCTTTGTCGAAGCGCTACGCAGGGAACTGGGCCATACGCGCGACGGCGGCTGTCCGTTCGACCGCTTCCTGTGCATGAATTCAGGTTCCGAATCGGTCACCGTGGCCGGCCGCATTGCCGACGTCAACACCAAGCTCATGACCGATACCGGCGGTCGCTACGCCGGTGCCTCGATCAAACGACTATCACTGAGCGGCGGTTTCCATGGCCGTACCGACAAGCCGGCGCGCTATTCCGACTCGACCCGCAGCACCTATCGCGCGCATCTGGCCTCGTTCCGTAACGACGATAGCCTGATGACAATTGAGCCGAACAATCTCGATCAGCTGCGCGACGCATTTGCCTGGGCCGAGGCCAACAACGTCTTTTTCGAAGCGCTGTTCATGGAGCCGGTGATGGGCGAAGGCAATCCGGGCGCA
>JBCCHH010000540.1:0-1462 GCA_039028855.1 Pseudomonadota bacterium
GGAAGGCGCCGAGGCCGGCGGCGATGATGACGGTGCCGGCGTTGAAATCACTGCCGTCCGATGTCTTGACGTGAAAACGGCCATCCTCACGGGTTTCAAATTCGATCACCTGCTGGTTCAAATGAATGCCAGGCTCGAACGGCTGCATCTGCTCGACCAGTTTGTCGACCAATTCCTGTGCGCCGATCACGGGCCAGGCGGGAATGTCGTAAATGGGTTTTTCCGGATACAGCTCCGAGCACTGGCCGCCGACCTGCGGCAGCGAATCGATCAATTCGGCGTTCAGGCCGAGCAGGCCCAGTTCGAATACCTGAAAAAGCCCAACCGGGCCGGCGCCGATAATCACGGCATCGGTTTCGATGAAGCGGTCTTGTGAACTCATGAAATGCCTTTTTACTGAATGCTTGGCTGCTTGGTCCTGATCTTGCGAATCTGCGCACTGCTGCAGACGGCGCCGATCGCGCTACACTGGCTATTATCGCGTAGCAATCAGCGCTGCGGCGCTTAAGTCGCGGTCGTTCGCGAAAGCCTTAAAACCCATCGAATGAACATCCTTCAAAGGAATGCGCCAATGAGTGAACATGATGCCGAACCGCGATCGATTCAACTGCGTGAAGAATGGTTGAGCCTGCTCAAGTGCGAATTTCAGCAAGACTATATGCAGCAACTGCGCGAATTTCTACTTCAGCGCAAACGCGCGGGTGCTCAGGTATATCCGCCCGGCAGCCAGATTTTCAATGCGCTTGATTCGACGCCACCGGATCGAATCAAGGTCGTCATTCTGGGGCAGGACCCGTATCACGGCCCCGGTCAGGCGCATGGTTTATGCTTTTCGGTGCGGCCGGGCGTAGCCGTGCCGCCTTCGCTGGTGAATATCTACCGCGAACTGCACGACGATATTGGCTTCGAGATACCTAGGCACGGCTATCTGCAGGCCTGGGCCGAGCACGGTGTGCTGCTGCTGAATGCGGTATTGACCGTAGAACGCGGCAGTGCGGGCGCACATCAGGGCAAGGGTTGGGAGCGATTCACCGATCGCATCGTGCAGATCGTCAACGACGGCGGACAGCCTGCGGTGTTCATGCTGTGGGGTTCACATGCCCAGCGTAAAGGACAGGGCATCGATTCCAATCGCCATCTGGTTCTGAAAGCGCCGCATCCGTCGCCATTGTCGGCTCATCGCGGTTTCTTTGGTTGTCGTCACTTTTCAAAAGCCAATCAATGGTTCGAGCAGCAAGGTGTTGAGCCTGTGAATTGGACTCTGCCCGCTGACGTATAGATTTCCAATTGCGCATTGTTGCGTGAACCGTTTGCGCCGGTCCTGCGTTTATTACGTCAGGTAACGGAGATCGACATGCAGCAGGCCGAGATTGATCTACAAGTCATGCACGCCCGTCAGGGCAGCGAACCGGCGTTTGAGTGTCTGTTTCAGCACTTCAATCCGGCCGCGCTGCGCTTTGCC
>JBCCHH010000541.1:0-1461 GCA_039028855.1 Pseudomonadota bacterium
GAAGACTGTTCGATCGATGCCATTACTGCCGCTGGGAACGCGTTTGCCGGATCGCTGCGTGACAAGCTCGCCCGGTATCACCGACATGTCGATTGCGCTTTCTTTGGATGGCACGATTCCTGGCTGGCGTCTGGTTTTCGGGACTGGAATGTCAGCGAAGCCATCGATCATTGGAAGGTTCCCTGCCTGGCGATTCAGGGCCTGGATGATCCTTACGGGACTCGCGCGCAGGTTGATGTGATCGCCAAGCGCCAATCGCCAAGCAGCACTGTGCATTTGCTGGAGCGCTGCCAGCATGCGCCACATCAGGAACAAGCCGAGCAGACGATGGCCCTGATAATGAGCTTCGCCGAAGCATGCCTTGATCCGTCTGGAAGGTGAGCTGGGATTACAAATGATGCGAACTATAATGCAGAAAAATTGCCGGCAACGACTCGATTCAGCCGAGAGTCGGGCTCGAAAGCCTGCGAAAGCGCACTATCGTTCTTGGAGTTAAGCAATGAAACGAGCACGCTGATGTCACAGCCAGCCATGATCGACTTCCGGACTGATCCGACAAAGTACCGCCATTGGCGCATCGAAACCGATGGTCCGATTGCACACTTGATCATGGATGTTTCGGAAGACGGTGGACTGTTCGATGGCTACGAGTTGAAGCTGAACTCGTACGATCTGGGCGTCGACATCGAGCTTGCCGATGCGGTTCAGCGCCTACGGTTCGAGCATCCCGAGGTCAAGGTGGTCGTGATGATGTCGGGCAAGGACCGCGTATTCTCGGCCGGTGCGAACATCAGGATGCTGGCCGGGGCCTCGCATGCCCACAAGGTCAACTTCTGCAAGTTCACGAACGAGACGCGGAATACCTACGAGGCCGCAGCCGAGGACTCAGACCAGCACTATGTTTGCGCCATCCGCGGGTCGTGTGCCGGCGGCGGTTACGAATTGGCGCTGGCGTGCAATCACATCATCCTCACCGATGATGGCTCCTCGAACGTGGCCCTGCCAGAAGCACCTCTGCTGGCCGTTCTGCCAGGCACGGGCGGCTTGACCCGCGTCACTGACAAGCGCCGCGTGCGGCGTGACCGGGCCGATGTGTTTTCAACCATGGAAGAAGGTGCCCGCGGCAAGCGGGCTAAGGATTGGGGATTGGTCTACGAGGTCGTGCCAAACACGAAGTTCGACGAAGCGGTAGCTGCCCGTGCCGCCGAGATCGCAGCCCAATCAGCGCGGCCGTCCGACGTATCTGGGATCAGCCTATCACCGCTGATAAACACTAAACATAATCAAAACCAAGCCAAAAACCCTCACAGTGCCAAAATAGCCAGTTTCAGTCGAATTCGAGCTTACAATTGAGCCAGCGTACAAAAAAATAAGCAGAATGTTCAAAAGGAAGTAGACTAGGGAATTTAGGGGGAAAATCATTCTGCAGACTAAGGCCTCGGTTTCGACCTTTGAGCCTCC
>JBCCHH010000542.1:0-1461 GCA_039028855.1 Pseudomonadota bacterium
CAAAGCCTTGCTGAATCCCGGTTGGCGAGGAGAAGTCCCAGCCTACAAAGCGCAGCGCCGCTTCCCGTATATCAGGATCATCAGCCAGCGCTGCCAGATCGGCCCAGGCGCCGTCGGATGCAGCAGCCGCAACCGCACCAAAAATGTACGGCATCATCAGTTCGGCATCGAGAAATTGATTGTTCGACTGGAGAATCTCCATGTCTTCGATCGTGATATTGCCGCGCGCAATCAGATCTTGAAGCTCCCGATCAATCCGGCCCATCCGCAGCGATGCATAGGATGGCGCCAGATAGTACAAACCATTGCCGCCGGGACGCACTTGATTGAGCGGGTTGTTGTCTAGCGTCACGCCGACTGGGTCGTTATTCGCGTTGGCGATGTAGCCGCTTGCCGGGTTGATGATCTGTGGCATTTCATTAAACGGCAGCACCTGGTATGGCGTGGCCTGATTCGGACGCGGATTGGTCACCGGCAGCCATTCATGATTCAGCTCACCCGTACCGTTACGAATAAACCACGGCGGCCGTCCACCATCCGGCGCCAGATCGTTCTGCAGATCGGCCCGCAGCGGTGATTCAGCCGAGGAGAAATAGGCAATATTGCCTTCGACATCGGCATAGGCCCAGTTCTGCGAACCAAAGCTGAAGGTTTGCAGGCCCTCCTGAAACTCTTCCAGATTCGAAGCCCGCGCCCAGGCGCGGAAGCTCGACAACTCGCGTGTTGCGCCCCAGCCCGTGTACTGCACAGAGATGCCGCTGGTACCGTCGATGCTCAACACCGGACCGTTGTTGCGGCGCGGAATCAGGAAGGTAATACCGCCGCCATCGTACGGCACGTTGGCGCGCGTGATGTTATCGGCTTCGCCATCGCCGACATTGTTGACGAAATAGCTCTGAAATACCGGGATGATTGGCTCGGGCACACCGTTAAACATGGTGTGTGTCGGCAGGCCGAAATTGTTGACCAAAAATTCTTCTTCAAACGCATCGGTCACGTCGAGCGAATTGGTGGTCGCGCCCCAGCAGATATCCAGATTGCAAGCCAGCGCATTCGTGGGTGTACCGGGGAATGAAATACCGCTGACGACGACCCCTTCATCACGAATGACAATGTTGTCATTGACGAATACAGAAGGCATATCCAGGCCTAAATGCGGATCGTTCGACATAATCGGATAGCCGCTCTCGGTGTGCTCACCCGAGACAATCCACCAGTTACTCGCGCCGCGATTATCAATCCGGTTCATGGTTTTGCCAATCACCGGCACGTCTTGCATGCGGTCGCGGATACCCTGCAGTTGATCCATCAGCGCTGTTTCCACCCTGGCGAGTTCAAACCCGGCCGCTGAAGTCGTGGCTTTGCCGCCGGTACCTGATGCCGGGCTGGCTGCGCCTTCTGCCGGCACTTCAATCACGCCGGTATCGCCGAAGAAGGTTGGCACCGTAACGCGATTATCGG
>JBCCHH010000543.1:0-1453 GCA_039028855.1 Pseudomonadota bacterium
ATATCGCTGCGAACGCTCCAGTAGTCCGTGGTTTTGGCCCAGGGACGTACCGCAAAATCTATGCTCGATTCGCCAAGCTCAAGCAGCATGATGGTCGGTGCTGGATCTTCGAGCACATCGGGATGGGCCATGACGACGTGCTGAATCACGTCTTTGGCAAGTTTGAGATCGTCGTCATACGATACGCCGATGACCATGTCGACACGACGCGTATCGTGTGCCGTGTAATTGGTAATCGGTTCTGAGGTGATCTGTCCGTTCGGAATAATTACTTTACGGTTATCGACCGTATCCAGCTCGGTTGTGAAGATCGTGACTTCATCAACCACGCCGGAAACTCCGGCAACTTCGACAAAGTCGCCTTTTTTGAATGGGCGAAAGATAATCAGCATTACACCCGACGCGAAATTGCTGAGTGAACCCTGCAGAGCCAGACCGACGGCCAAACCGGCCGCACCCAGCATTGCAACAAACGGCGCCACCGGGACACCGAGCTGATTCAATGCTGCAACGATGATAATGATCAGCAGAACGGCATACAGAATGGTGCCGATGAAGTTGGAAACGATCGGCGGAATATCCCGTGCTTCGAGCACTTTGGTGCTGGCAGTGACTATAAATTTTGCAACCCAGCGCCCAATCACAAAAATAAGCAGCGTGGCGGAGATATTCCAGATCCAGCCCCAGTTCCAGCTCAGCAGCATCTGAGTGTCCAGAGTAGCGAGATAATCAGTGATGGCTTCCATGCGAAGGCTCCGTCAATAGAGAGAAACTGAGTCAGGATTCAGAAATAATCGCTGCCGCCCGTCAGCGATTGCTCGATTTCATCGCCTAGAACGGCAATTCGGATGATGTGATCATGGATCATGGCCGGCTTCAGATTCCGATAGGCGAGATTTTCGCATAACTTCAAAAACGGTACGCCTTCAAGATCGCCAACGGCCAGGTAGCCTACGCGCAGCAGCAGGTTGATTCTGAGTGCTTTGACCGGATCATGCTGGGCCAGCGGTGCTACCGTGGTCTCGATGCGCAGGACGCGATGATCGTCTGCATCGCGCAGTTCGGCCAGAAACAGGCTTTGACGGCGGCCGCCATTACCGATCGGCACTTCCAGCCCAATCACGAATTTTTCTTCATGCACCACGTTGAATTCCAGTTCAACGTGTGCGCAGAGTTCGGCAAAAGTTTCAATCATTGCGGTTCCAGTCGGGTGGCGCCATCCAGGCGAATTGTACTGCCGTTGAGATAGGCATTTTCAACGATATGAATACAACAATCGGCAAACTCTTCGGGTCTGCCGAGCCGTTTCGGAAATGGTACCGAATTGCCCAGCGCCTGCTGGATGTCTTCCGGTAGTGTGTCGATCATCGGCGTATGGAATACGCCCGGTGCAATAGTCATGACGCGGATGCCGAAACGAGTCAGCTCGCGCGCTAGCGGCAGCGTCATGCCG
>JBCCHH010000544.1:0-1440 GCA_039028855.1 Pseudomonadota bacterium
CGCGCCGGCTGGTTGATGCAGGCGCTAAGCCTGAACGCCCAGGTGATCGACCAGAGTCGTAAACTCAAGCAGCGCCTGGCGATTTTTGTTGAACTGGGCCGGTTCGATCAGGCAGCGGGCATGCATAACGATTTAACCCGTGTCGGTCTGCTCGAAGATGAAGATATACGCTATGCATTGGCCTTCGCCTATTTTCGCATTGGCGATTTCGATCAGGCCGAGCGGCAGTTGGTGCAGTTGACGCGTGCCGATCTATTCCGCAAAGCCGCAGAGCTGCGCCGGATAATGGAACAATGCGCAGAGGAGCCTTGGCTGTGTGCATAAACAGGGGACTCTGTGCGTTGCTGATCAGCGTGTTTGCACTGTTGCTTGCTTCATCTGCGATCCTGGCCCAGACCGAAGCCGAAATGACTCAACGGCCAGCAGCCACATTGCCCGCCCAGTTGACGGTGCTAGTATTTGAGCAGGGCCGACCGCAGGCCGATTTAACTGTACGCGCAGGTGAACGCTCAGGCCTTACGGATGCCAATGGAAGCTGGGTTGCCGAGCTGCCGGCTGGGGCGACGCGTTTTACCTTGTTTGATGCGGCTACGCCGTTAACCGCGCTATCGCTCAATCTTAATTCTGGCGAAATCGCGCAGATCATCATCACACTGACCGGTCCGGAGCGTCGCGCCATGGTCAGCATCGAAAGCTCACATACGGTAGAAGGTGGTTTGCCTTCAATTGCCGATGTGCAACCGAGCGAAGTCGAAGGCAGCGGTATTCTGTCTGGACGCGTGGTATCCAGCGAAGACGGTCAACCGATTGTCGGCGCGAGGCTGTTCGTATCGGGCACACCGGTCGAGGCGCGTACCGATGAGGAAGGTAACTATCAGGTCGAAATTCCGGCCGGTGAATATTCCGTTTCCGTGCTGCATAGCGAGTTTGCTACACGTACGATCGATCAAGTCCCGGTCGGCGTCGATCAGCAAACCCAGCGCGATTTTGAACTACCGCCGGCCGGGCTGGAGCTGGCTGAATTCGTCGTCGTCGAGCCGTTCATCGAAGGCAGCCTGACGTCTGTAATTGAAGAGCAGCGTCAGACCGCAAGTGTGGCCAATGTGCTAGGCGCTGAGCAAATATCGCGTGCCGGTGATTCGGATGTGGGAGGAGCATTGTCGCGCGTCACGGGTCTGACGCTGGTCGACGGTCAGTTCATTTACATTCGCGGCCTTGGCGAGCGCTACTCGTCTACATTAGTCAATGGTTCGAATGTGCCCAGTCCGGATCCCACCCGAAAAGTGGTACCACTGGATCTGTTCCCGACCGGAGTTATCCGATCCATCTTGGTGCAAAAGGGCTATTCCCCGAACATGCCGGGTGACTTTGGCGGTGGCGTGGTTGAGATTCGCACGCGCGGCATTCCGGATGAAGATTTTTTTACGATTGATTTTTCGC
>JBCCHH010000545.1:0-1439 GCA_039028855.1 Pseudomonadota bacterium
ATTGCCAACCCAGACTTCATCACAACGGCCCAGTAGCGCAAGCAGACGGGGTAAATCGTCGGCTAAACGATCGCGATCTTCGAACTGTCGCTCCAGCAGACGCGGCGCAACATAGTCAAGAAATAGCGGGCCGTCGAGCGTAGCCGGCGATTTACCCCGTCTGCTTGCGCTACTGGGCCGTTGTGATGAAGTCTGGGTTGGCAATCAGCCGCAGCATGATCTGATGCTGCCGCTCATGATGATGGCCGGGCATGACACACGCCATCACTCATCGATCCGCATAGTGCCGATTTCAGCGCCGGTTGCGCCGGCAGAATCTGTATCGAATCGGGTATTGACTATTTTTTACGGCGGCCGCGACTGGCCGTGGCGGAACAGCCAACGCTGGCTTGAGGCCATTCCGGATCAAACTTCGCTGGAGATTGAGTTAATTGATGCGAGCAAGGGCAGTCAGTGGCAGGGCTTCGATGAGTATCTGGCCGCATTTGATCGCATTGACATCGCGCTCGAACTAGCCGATGAGAATATCGAACGGTGTTACAGCCAGTCGTTCCGCGCCAGCGATGCGCTGTGTCGTGGCGTGCCGATTATTTGCAACCGGTTTCTGCCGCTGGCCGGTCTGGTTCAACAGTATGGCGCGGGCTGGGTGATTGATACACCGGAACAGCTGCCTGACTTGCTGCAGGAAATCAATCGGCATCGGGCATGGCTGGCTGATGCCGCAGACGGTGCCGTCCGGCTGGCAAAAGCATGGCTTGATCTGGAGCGCAACTATCGCCCGCTGGCGCCTGAGTTGCAGGCGCTGGCCGCGCAGCCGCGCAGTGAGAAACGAATCGCACTGATCAAACAGGCCAGCGTCGAACGACCGGCTCCGACGGTGTCGCTGCTGCCGCATATGATCCGGCAGGGCTTGCGGCATCTTGTCCACCGACAGATCAATCGCGTCGTGCGCCGTCGGCCGAAACCGAGCGCCAAAGAATCGAGCTGGGTGATCGTCAGCCGCCCGGATATTTTTCCGACCAACCACGGCGCAGCGGTAAAAATCGAGCGCACGGCATGGGCGATGTCGTTTCATATCGATCGTGTGCTGCTGTTGACCGACAAGCGCAGCCAGTACTGGGAATACCGTCAGGGCAGGCGCACACGCAAACCCTTTCCTGTTTGGATGCGGTTGTTCGGTTGGCCGCGTCGTATGAACCTGATGCGCCTGACAGCGCGTGGCGTGCCCGATTCAAATGCCTTTTTGTATCTGCCGCTGGTTGATCGAGGCCTGCATCTGCGTTTGATGTGGCTGATCGGTCGCTACCCGGTTGAAACGGTACAGGGGGATTTTCCAGCCTATGCGCATCCGGCCGTTTGGGCTGAGAACATGTTCGGCACGCGCAGCGTACTGGTCGAGCATAACGTCGAATATCTGCGCATCGCCGAGCAATTGCCGG
>JBCCHH010000546.1:0-1438 GCA_039028855.1 Pseudomonadota bacterium
ATCGATGCCTATGGCCCGAACTACCGTCGCTTACTCGAAATCAAGCAAAAGTGGGATCCAAAGAACTTGTTTCGAGTGAACTTCAATCTGCAGCGACAATAGAATCTACATATTACGTAGAACAAGCTTGCTTGTTCCAATGTTTTTTGCATGCGATTTCCGCAGCCGTGATCCAAGCATGGCTTAATCGAGCGAATACAATTACGAATAAGCATCAAGGCTGAGGTGCCTGGCTTCAGCCAGCTACAATGCGTACTGAACCTAGCCACGAAGTATTTCATGCGACCCAGCAAAAAGACCATCCTCGACCTGCTTCGCCAGGCCGGTAAGCCAATTACGCGCCGCGAAATTTCCGAATCACTCGGATTGACACATGCGCAATCGGATGAATCGGTCAAACCGGTGCTGCTGGCGCTGATCGGACAGGGCGAAGTCGTGCGCAACCGGCGGGCAGCGTATGGGCTGGTCGAACAGATGGATCTGGTTCGTGGGCGCATCAGCGCGCATGCCGACGGTTTCGGCTTCGTCATTCCCGATGCCGGCGGCGAAGATCTATTTCTGCCGCCGCGCCAGATGCGCCAGGTATTCCATGGCGATGTCGTGCTGGCTTCAGTTGCTACTGTCGACCGGCGCGGTCGCAAAGAGGGCCTGATCGTTGAGATCATTGAACGCGTACACAGCCAGATCGTTGGCCGTTTCGTCAGCGAAGGCGGTGTCGCGACGGTAGTGCCGGATGATCCGAAACTGATCCACGATGTTTTGATCCCATCCACATCCGGCACGCGCGCGACGCCCGGCAAGATCGTGGTAACACGCATCACCCACGCACCGACCCTGAATCGCGGACCGCTGGGCGAGATTGTCGCGGTACTGGGCGAGGCCGACGAGCCTGGTATGGCCACCGAGATGGCGATCTTCAACTATCAGTTGCCGCATGAGTTTCCGGCCGAAGTGGAACAGACCGCGGCCGCCTTTGGTGACAAGATTGACGCGAGCCGTATCGCCGAGCGCAAGGACTGGCGCAACATTCCTTTGATGACTATCGACGGCGCCGACGCACGCGACTTCGACGATGCGGTGTATGCCGAACCGGCCGGTGATGGCTACAAACTTCTCGTCGCGATTGCCGATGTGGCCGAGTACGTGCAGGTCGACTCAGCGCTGGATCGCGAAGCCTTGAACCGCGGCACCTCGACCTATTTTCCCGACCGGGTCGTGCCGATGCTGCCGGAAACGCTGTCGAACGGCCTGTGCTCGCTAAACCCTGAGGTCGACCGACCGGCCATAGCCTGCGAGATGCGGCTGGACCGCAAAGGCAAGGTCACTCGCAGTCGCTTTCATGAAATCGTGATGCGCTCGGCCGCGCGCATGACCTACGATCAGGTCCGCAGCATGATCGAACTCGGCGACGCACCGCTGAACGAAAAATTCAACCACG
>JBCCHH010000547.1:0-1433 GCA_039028855.1 Pseudomonadota bacterium
AACGACATGCCGCCATCCTGTAGCTTGAGCGGAAACAGCAGGTCATCGGCCCAGCGATCTATGCCGTAAAACAGTACATAGCCCAATCGCCCACCGATAATGATGCCGACAATGGCCCAGAACAGATAATCGGAAACCTGTTGTTTCGTGATCGGCCAATGCGGCTGCTCGGCTCTGTGGCGTAGCAGCCACCAGGCACTCAAAAACGCGATCAGATAACTGATGCCGTACCAGTGCACTTGCACCAGCCCCAAATCGAGCGCAACCGGATTAAAATCATGAAAGTACGGCAAGCCCTGCATGCGTGGAAATGACTCCGCGGCGATAATACCCATGCATTGTAAACGACCCGCTTCATATACTCGACCCTTGGCAGTCAAAACGGCAGCGCTAAATACCAGGACTCATGCATGACCGATATACCTCGCGCAAGCTGGCCACGAACTCTGAAACTGCTGATACCCGTTGCGATTTTCGTGATCATATTCACACAAAGCGCAAACGCAGGGCGAGCCCATCAAGAAAGCCAAACCGCGCCACCCAAAACCCAAGCCGAAATCCGCGCAATCAGCCTCGCGCCGCATTTGACGGAGCTGATGTTTACCGCCGGCGCAGGCCCGCACCTGGTCGGTGTGGTCGAATGGAGCGACTATCCTGAAGCCGCACTCAAGCTGCCGCGCATTGGCGATGCGTTTCGCTTCGATATCGAGCGCATCGTAGCGCTCGACACTACGCATGCATTGGCCTGGACCGGCGGCACGCCGATGGCCGCTGTTCAGCAGCTCGAATCCCTCGGCGTTGAAGTGATCGCAGTAGAAATTCAGACGCTCGACGATATCAGCCTGGCGCTGCGCAGACTCGGTCGGCTATTTAACTCCGCAGAAACAGCCGAACGGGCGGCAGTCGCATTTGATCAACAAAAGCAGACATTGATTAACAAGCGCAATAATGACCCACAGCTTGCGCTGTTTTACCAAGTATCTGAGCGGCCGTTGTTTACGCTAGGTGCGCCACACGTCATCAACGAAGTGTTCGCGTTGTGCGGCGCGCGCAATATTTTTGACGGGCTGCAAACCGAAGCCAGCGTGGTTGGCCGCGAAGCCGTGATTGCGGCGAAGCCGTACGCCATAATTGCCGGCACGCAACACGAAACAAACGCTCAGAATTTAGCCACTGAAATGGGCTGGCCTGAGCAGCCGCCGCTCGGGCACTGGGGAAAATTTGAGCAAATACCGGCCATCACCTGCGGCCACGCCTGGACGGTCGATCCTGCGCTGCTGGTGCGGCCAACACCGCGCATTCTCGACGGTGCGGTACTGCTTTGCGTATGGATAGATCAGATAAGGCAGCAGTCGGCTTCAAATCAAGCATGCAATATCGATCATGACTGATATTACGATCTGAGCCGAGCTCAAACTAAACCTGGCGAGCCT
>JBCCHH010000548.1:0-1427 GCA_039028855.1 Pseudomonadota bacterium
ATACCATTGGTAGCAAGTCTCCATTGGCCTGTGGTTGATCGCCGGTTTGGGTAATCCAGGCGTCAAGTACGACCAAACCCGGCACAATGCCGGGTTTTGGTTTGTTGAGGAACTGGCGCGCAAGGCAGGTGCGAGCTTAGGCGCAAATCGCAGGCTACATGGTCGCGCGGTAAAAACCGAATTTGCTGACTGCGCTATGGTGCTTCTGGCACCGGATACGTTCATGAATGAATCGGGCCAGTCGCTGCGCGCGGCGACGGACTTTTATCGTATCCGGGCCAGCCGTGTTCTGGTTGCGCATGATGAGCTGGATCTGCAGCCGGGTATTGTGCGGCTGAAAAAAGACGGCGGTCATGGCGGCCATAACGGCTTGCGCAGCAGTTTCAGTCACCTGAATACGCCGGATTTCTGGCGGTTGCGTATTGGTATTGGTCATCCCGGAATAGCGAGTCAGGTCACGCCCTGGGTGCTAAGCCGGGCACCGGCCGAGGATCAGCGCCTGATTGATGACTCGATTGATCGCAGCATTGCCGTGATGCCGGATTTTCTGAATGATAGGGCCAACGACGCCATGAAAATACTGCATGCCAAGCCGAAACCGGCCGATTCCTCGGCATCGCCTGCAAAGTAAGAGAGACATACAAGACTATGGGTTTTAAATGCGGAATCGTCGGGCTGCCGAATGTCGGCAAATCGACGCTGTTCAACTGCCTGACCAAGGCCGAGATTGCGGCCGAGAACTACCCGTTCTGCACCATTGAGCCGAACCTTGGCATGGTGCCGGTGCCTGACCTGCGACTCGATGCGCTGGCCGCTATCGTCAAGCCGGACAAGATCATCCCGACCACGATGCAGTTTGTCGATATCGCCGGTCTGGTGGCCGGCGCTTCGCGCGGAGAAGGGCTGGGCAACAAATTTCTTGCCCATATCCGCGAAACTGACGCCATCGCGCATATTGTGCGCTGCTTCGAGGATGACGATGTTACCCACGTGGCCGGTAGAGTCGATCCGATTGCCGATATTGAAATCATCGACACTGAGTTGATTCTGGCCGATCTGGATACGGCCGAAAAAGCACTCGAACGCATCGTCAAGCAAACCAGGTCGGGCGATAAGGACGCGCTGAAGCTGGCGGAGCTGCTTAAGCGTTTGGTCGCGCATTTGAGCAAGGGTTTGCCCGTACGCAGCCTTGAGTTGACCGATGATGAGCTTGACGCACTGAAGACCTGGCAATTCATCTCGGCCAAGCCGGTGCTGTTTGTTGCCAATGTCGAAGATGCTGGCGATCAGGACAATCCGCTGGTTGCACAAGTGCGCGCGCATGCTAAGGCAATGAATGCCGGTGTGGTTGTGATTTCTGCTGCTATGGAAGCCGAGCTTGCCCAGCTCGACGCTGAAGACCAGGCCGAATTTCTGGCCGACCTCGG
>JBCCHH010000549.1:0-1405 GCA_039028855.1 Pseudomonadota bacterium
CGCGAAAAATACCGCGCCCAGGGCGATTGACGGTGCAAAAATCTTATGGATGAAACGAATATGAACGATTCCAACGAAGCTGCAGCCGGTAGCATTGCTGCCGATATCTTCGGCGATAATCGCCAGGCGCTGGATATTGATAACGAAAAGATCTGTATCGACGTGCGCAGCCTGGATTTGTACTACGGTAACGATCAGGCGCTCAAGGATATCAATATGAAGATTCCCGATAATCGCGTCACCGCGTTTATCGGGCCTTCGGGCTGTGGCAAGTCAACGCTGCTGCGCTGCTTCAATCGGATGAACGATCTGATCGATAGCTGCCGGATAGAGGGCGAAATTCTGATCGACGATCAGAATATTTATGACCGTACCGTTGATGTTGCCGAACACCGCCGCCGTGTCGGGATGGTGTTTCAGAAGCCGAACCCGTTTCCAAAATCAATCTTTGAAAATGTAGCCTATGGTTTGCGTCTGCAGGGCGTCAACGACAAACGGAAACTATCGGAAGTGGTCGAGCGTGCGCTGCGTTCAGCCGCATTGTGGGATGAAGTCAAGGATCGGCTCGACGACAATGCGTTTGGCCTGTCGGGCGGTCAGCAGCAGCGTCTCGTGATCGCACGTGCGATTGCCATCGAGCCGGAGGTGATTCTTCTGGATGAACCCTGCTCGGCGCTCGATCCGATTTCAACGGCCAAGGTCGAGGAACTCATCGCTGAGCTCAAGAACGATTACACCATCCTGATCGTCACCCACAACATGCAGCAGGCTGCGCGCGTGTCGGATTTCACGGCCTATATGTATCTCGGTGAACTGGTCGAATTCGATGATACCGCGCGTCTGTTTACCAATCCCAAGCAGAAAGCCACCGAAGACTACATCACCGGTCGTTACGGTTAGCTGCAGTCGCGGATTCGCCGGCACGAGTTGGTGAATCTTGTTTACAAGTCAGCAGCGATACTCAAGTGAGTGTATTCTGGCTGTAACAAATCAGTAATAATCCAGCGCCGCCGGGGCCGGCCGAATACGAGAATTCTCATGGTAGAAAAGCATTTTGATCAACACATTTCGCGTCAATTCAATCAGGAATTGGAAAACCTGCGTCAGAAAATGATGGCAATGGGCGGCATGGTCGAAGAAATGTTGCACCAGGCTGTGCAGGCGCTGGTCGAGTCCGATACCGCGCTGGCCCAGCGTGTGATCGACAACGACGAGCAGGTCAACCAGCTGGAGAAAATGCTCGATGAAGAATGCACGCTGGTGATCGCACGGCGTCAGCCCGCGGCCAGCGATCTGCGATTGGTATTTGCCATCATCAAGGCAATTTCGGACCTTGAGCGGATTGGCGACGAGGCCGAAAAAATTGCGCGCTGGGCGATCAGCCTGGCCGATTATCAGCGCCCGC
>JBCCHH010000550.1:0-1401 GCA_039028855.1 Pseudomonadota bacterium
GTCGCGGCCGGTCGCGCATTTGAAGATGCCGTCAACGCGGATCCGGCTCTGCTCAATAGTTGGCAAGCACTGGCCAAGCTTTACCACGACAGTGGTCAAGCGGCCGACGCGGCGAATGCCAAGGATAAAGTGTCATTCCTGAAATCCTTACCCGCCGAGCTCATGACCGTGCAGAGCTACCTGGCGGAAGACCGGCTCGAAGACGCCGAACGCCTGTGTCGCTATTTCTTGCAGTCCAACAAGACCCATGTCGAAGGAATGCGCTTACTGGCGGAAATCGCCACCCGCGGCAAGGTGCTCGACGATGCGGAATTTCTGTTAGAAAGTTGCGTGCAATTTGAGCCCGAGCATCGCAATGCCCGCTTTCAATATGCGAACGTGCTGCTGAAGCAGCAGAAGTTCGCGGAGGCGCACCAACAGGCACTGTTGCTCAAAGAAAAGTTTCCTGACGAGCTCGAACAAATCGATGCGCTGTATGCTTCTGCCTGCATGGGTATCGGCGATCACGACGCGGCAAAAACCGGCTACGAACAATTGATGGCCGAGCGGCCGGACAACCATCTTTACCCGGTATCGATGGGCCATATCTATAAGACAGATGGCGACATTGATGCTGCAGTCGCGATGTACCGGCGCGCCTATGAAATCAAACCTGATCATGGCGATGCCTATTGGTCGCTAGCGAATGCCAAATCGTATCGATTCACCGATGATGAACTGGTATCGATGGCAGCGCTGGAAAGCGCAACGACCACATCGATCGACGATCGGATTCAACTCTGTTTTGCCCTCGGCAAAGCCTATGAAGATGGCGGCGATTATGAGCCGGCGTTCGAATACTACGAGCGCGGAAACTCACTGAAAAAATCCGTTACACACCATCACCCAAAACCGCTTCAGGCACGCATCGACTCGCAGATCGACGTCTGCACCGCCGACTTCCTCGACAGCAAGCAAGGTCTTGGCTTGGCCGACCCCGATCCCATTTTTATCGTCGGTCTGCCGCGCGCCGGCTCGACCCTGCTGGAACAGATCTTGTCATCGCATAGCCAGGTCGATGGCACGATGGAGCTGCACAACATTCTCAATCTCGCCAAACGCCTACGAGGACGTGCGGATTTGGACGACGGCACACCGCGTTACCCACGAATTTTGACCGAGCTCGACGATAGTTACTTCGAACGTTTCGGCCAACAGTTTATCGATAACACGCGTGCCTACCGGCAAGACGCCCCCTACTTCACCGACAAAATGCCGAATAATTTTTTCCACGTCGGATTAATCCGACTGATCTTGCCGAACGCGAAAATTATCGACGCGCGGCGTCATCCGATGGCGTGTTGCTTTAGTGGTTTTAAACAGCTGTTCGGTGAAGGTCAGGAGTTTTCGTACAGTCTCGAA
>JBCCHH010000551.1:0-1371 GCA_039028855.1 Pseudomonadota bacterium
ACGACGTTGGAAAAACCATCGGCTTTTGTTCAGCGCTGGAATCAAAAGTCCGTTGCCGCAGGGCTGCGCTACACGGTACAAACCAGTGATGTTCAGGACCCGGACGAATACCCACTGCAGGAAGGCGAGCTTGAAAAGCTTTTGCTTGATGCCGGTTTCACCATCCATCGGCAAAACCGCATAATCGAGCTTTTCCCACGCAATGAGCCGCCGTCCTGGCTGGATCGCTTAGTGATTCGTTTTGTGCAGCGGCAGTATCGGAGCAACGGTTTTATCCACGCGGTGTTGACGGGCTGAGCGAATCGTTCGGCCAGCTCAGATCATTTTTAAGTAGTAATTTGATCATTGTTTTGTCTCGATTGGGCATGTGCTCGTTGAGATGATTGTGAAAGGCGCGCGCAGCCGGGCTGGGTTGGCTGGCGGTAGCGTGAATGAAATGCCAATAGATCGGCGCTGGAAAATGCGGTACGGGCAGCAGCACGAGTTCACCGGCGGCGAGTTCGAGCTGCACGGCATGCAGCGAGATCACGGCCAGACCGTGGCCGTGTTTCACGGCCTGCTTGATGGCTTCGTTACTGCCGAGTTCGAGTTCAGGATGCAGTTGATGCCCAAATCGTGCGAGCCATTCGGCGGTCCAGAGCCGAGTGCCTGACCCGGGTTCACGCACAACGAAGCGCTGTTGGTTCAAACGCTTGAAGTCAATGTCTGTTTGCTTATGCCACGGATGGTCGGGTGCGGCAATCATGACCAGCGGGTTGATGCCGATTTGCTGCTGCTGCAGATTTTTTGCCTGCGGCGGGCGCGTCATCAGGTAGCCGTCGTCCAGGCCCTGTTCCATGCGATGCAGCAGCGCATCACGGCGCATGATTTGCAGACTGGCCTCGATGCCGGGATGCTGGCGCCGAAATTCGCCGAGCAAGCCTGGAACGAAGTATTCAGCGGTTGAAACTGCGGCAATCCGCAATCGGCCCCGTTCGATGCCGCGCCGGGCGGCCAGCCGCTGGTCGAGCAAGCGCAGCTGCTGATCAATGGCGCGTGCTGCTTCAAGCATATCCTGACCGATGCCGGTCAGTTTGAGCTTGCGGCCGATAATCTCGTACAGCGGCAGTCTGGCGGCCTCATTCAATTGACGAAGCTGAATCGACAGTGTCGGCGGCGTCAGGTGTAATCGCCGTGCAGCGCCGGCAATACTCCCTTCTTCGGCCACGATGCGAAAAATACGCAGTTGATGCAGGGTCAGTTTCATGGTTGTGGCAGATCTCTGGGAGTTTGGACCCGCGGAACAGTAGACGATTGGTTGAAGGCCATGATGCATCGGTCGCTTAGATTTGCGTTCCTTTAATAATAGATATTTATCTATGTATAAATCAA
>JBCCHH010000552.1:0-1346 GCA_039028855.1 Pseudomonadota bacterium
AAAGCTCTGCAGCGCCAGCGTGCAGCGGCGCGCCGTGCTGTGCCGCCGAAGAAGAGGGTTGTTCGTGGCCAGGCTCAGCGAAAAAAGGATGCACTGGGCAGCGGTCGGCGATTTCGAGCATACGCTGGCGCTCGGCTTCGTCCAACTCGCCTTCAATCGTGATGCTGCGGCTTAACTCGCTAATGTAGCCGGTGTCGCTGTCACAGTCTGCGCAGTCCTTGGCGTGCATCCGCTGGTGGCTGACATCGCAGCTCACCCGGTCGACCGCCAGGCCCTTATGCCGCGCGTACATGTTCAAGGTCATCACGGTGCAGGCGCCGAGTGAGCCGGCCAGTTGCTGATACGGATCGGGGCCGAGATTGCGGCCGCCCATACTTTCGGGTTCATCGGCGATCAGGGTGTGCGAACCGAGCTGCATACTGCACAGAAACTGATCATCGGTGCGCCCGCGGATTCGTGCGCTATCAACGGCTGCACGAGCTTCCAGATGCAAAAAACGGTGCGCCCAGCTCGAAAGCACATCGCCGACATAGTTCGAATCGCTGTCGTTCGACAGCAGATGGTCGGCATCGTCGAGGCTGATAAAGCTTTTCGGATGCAGGGCGGCTTCATAAATCGCCTGTGCATTGTCAATCGAAACAATGTTATCGACTGGTGAATGCAAAATCAGCAGCGCGCGACGCAGCTTACGCATACGTTCCGACATGGGGTGTGAACGCGCATCTTCGATAAAGTCTTTGCGAATCCTGAACGGCCGACCGGCCAGTTGAACTTCGGCGCTACCCTGTTGCTCGATGGTTTCCACATGGTCGTCAAACTGCTTGAGCACATGTTCCGGGTGAGCCGGTGAACCGATCGTTGCGACTGCACGTACGCTTGCCAATCGTTCGGTAACGGCCAGAATCGCCGTCCCGCCGAGCGAATGACCGACCAATAGCTGTGGCGCGGCCAGCTCCTGCTCCAGCCATCGGGCTGCGTCTTCGAGATCATCGAGGTTGCTGGAAAAGCTGGTATCGGCAAAATCCCCCTCGCTTTCACCCAAGCCCGTGAAGTCAAAACGAAATACGGCAAACCCGGCACGCGCCAGCGCGCGCGTAATGTTGCGTGCGGCCTTGATATTGCGTGTGCAGGTGAAGCAGTGCGCAAACAGGGCCGTTGCCTGCCAGTCGCCGCCTGCGGGCAGTTCAAGATTGCCGACCAGTAGTTGACCGTTGCGATTTCTGAATTGGATTTTGGGCATGGATTGAGTTCTCAGAGTGAATCAGGGCCTAGATGATCGCCAGGGCATACGGTTTCAGCCGTGGATATTGCAATTCAAATCGGCTAAAGTCTAGCACTGATGCGTT
>JBCCHH010000553.1:0-1338 GCA_039028855.1 Pseudomonadota bacterium
CTTTTTCAGCAGCCTCATCCTCATTGTTGCTGATGACCGGCAACAGCGCTTCGGCCAGACGGGTCAAGTTCCAGCCGGCCATATTCGGCTGATTGGCATAGGCATAACGACCGTTGCGGTCGATTGAACTGAACACTTTGGCCGGATCGTACTCATCCAGAAACGCGCACGGGCCGTAATCGATCGTTTCGCCCGAAATCGCGCAATTGTCGGTGTTCATCACGCCATGGATAAAACCGATGCTGAGCCAGTGCGCGACCAGCGCGGCCTGTGCGTGACTGACAGATTCAAGCAATGATAGCGCTGGATTCGACTCATCCAGCGCGTGTGGATACAAGCGTCGACAGGCATAGTCGGTCAGCGTTTTGATTGCCTCAGTATCGTTTCGAGCAGCGAAGAACTGAAAGGTCCCGACACGCACATAGCTACGCGCGACCCGCGTCAGAATCGCGCCGGGTAACGGCTGCTCGCGAAAGACCTGCTCGCCCGTGGTCACTGCAGCCAGCGCACGCGTGGTCGACACGCCAAGCGCGTGCATGGCTTCAGAAACCAAGTATTCGCGCAGCACCGGGCCAAGCGCAGCACGTCCGTCGCCACCGCGCGAAAACGCAGTACGACCACTGCCCTTGAGTTGAATATTCCACTGTCGACCCTGGCCATCCATCACCTCGCCTAGCAACAGCGCACGTCCATCGCCGAGCTGCGGCACAAAATGACCGAATTGATGACCCGCATACGCCATCGCCAGCGGATCGGCACCCGGCGGCACTTCGTTGCCGGAAAACCAGCGGGTTTGCAGATCAAAGGGGATTTGAGCAAAATCCAAGCCAAGCGCTGCTGCCAGCGATTGGTTGAACGCAAAAAGATCAGGCGAAGTAACCGGCTCGGGCATCTGACGCTCAAACATCCGTGTCGGTAACCGGGCGTAAGTGTTGTTGAATTGAAATGAGCTATTCACGAAATTAGTCAAAATTCTGTGCGGGAGAATGTATATTGTTATCAACAAACATTGCTATGCAATCCGGCTTCAAACTACTGTTACTTTAATTCATTCTAGGATATAGGGTATCAATGAAAAATATAAAAGCAGCGTCTTTAATTCAATGGTCATTGGTTATTGCATTTTCAGTTTTTTTAAGCTCGTGTACTAGTGTTCAAGAAACCAAACTTACTCGTCAAGAGTTACCGGAAACCTTTGGTGTCGTAGCAGTGCAAGTTGTATCAAATTCGATTCGGTTAACCCCCATGCTTAGGCAATGGAATTATATAACCGTCGCAGATGCTGAAAACCCTGAAAATATATTCAGGCTAGAACCCCACGGCACCGGCCTCATACGA
>JBCCHH010000554.1:0-1329 GCA_039028855.1 Pseudomonadota bacterium
GAGATTCAGATCAAAGCCGAACCCATTGAGCGAGTGTCGGCCCATGGCTGATGTGCTGAATCTGCACAGCCGACCCGAGGCGTCCGATATTGGCGAACGGCTGTATCGTTTTCCGGGCGGTTTGAAGCTGCGTCACCACAAAAAAATCGCCTGCGAGCAACCCCTGACCCGGCTGCCTTTGCCTGAGCGGCTGTATCTGCCGCTGGAACAGCATCAGGGTGCAGCCGGGGAACTGCTGGTCGAAGTGGGGCAGCCCGTGCTTAAGGGCCAGCCGCTAACCGCCAGCGCGCATGACCGCATCGTGCCGATCCATGCGTCAACATCGGGCACGATTCAGGCGCTGCAAGACTGGCCCGTCAGTTGGCCGCCGAATCATCAGGCACCGTGTCTGCTGCTCGAACCGGACGGCCAGGACCGCTGGCGCGAACTCCATCCTGAGCCCAATGGCCTGGCACTCGAACCTGAAATCATCATCGATAGACTTCGCGCCGGCGGCTTGACCGGACTCGGCGGTGCGATGTTTCCGACCGCAGCCAAATTGCGCGGCGAATGGCCCGATATCCACACGCTGATCCTGAACGGCTCGGAGTGCGAACCCTATATTTCCTGCGATGAAATGCTGATGCGCGAGCGGCCCGAGGCGATCATTGAGGGCGGTCTGTTGCTGGCGCATGCGCTGGGCGCAGAACAGGTCGTGATTGGCATAGAAGATCAGATGGGCGAAGTCCGGCGAGTACTCGAAAACGCGACCAAACAGCACGACCCGGACCATCGCTGCCGGATTATTCAGGTCACGACGATTTATCCCGAAGGCGGCGAGCGTCAGCTCATTCAGGTGCTGTCCGGGCATGAGGTGCCGCATACCGGCTTGCCGCAGGATCTGGGACTGGTCTGTCTGAACGTGGCCACGGCCGCCGCGGCGCGCGATTGCATACTCGAAGGCAAGCCTGTAATCGAGCGCATCGTCACCGTCAGTGGCCCCGGCATTGCCAGGCCGCGCAATGTGATTACAGCGCTCGGCACGCCCATCGCCGAACTGATTCGCGCGGCCGACGGCTACAGTGGCGAAATTGACCGGCTGATTCTGGGTGGACCGATGTCGGGTCTGCCGCTGGCTTCCGATCAAATTCCAATCGTCAAAGGCAGCAACTGCATCCTCGCGCTGACGCCTGATAACACCGCCCGAGCCCAGCCTGAGATGCCATGTATCAACTGCGGCGAGTGTGTGCGCGTATGCCCGGCCAGCCTGCTGCCGCAGACGCTGTTCAAGTTCATTCAGGCCAAGCGTTACGAACAGGCCGATGCACTACATGTATTCGACTGCATCGA
>JBCCHH010000555.1:0-1316 GCA_039028855.1 Pseudomonadota bacterium
ATCACACCGCGCTCGCCGTCTGTATTCGGCTCATTGTGCTGCATGCGCTCGGCCGCGGCCTTGGCGACGTTGAAGCTACCGACCAGATTGATCATCACGGTTGACTTGAAACGATCCAGAGGCATTGCACCGTGTTTGCCGAGCACGCGCCCGGTGCCGAGAATGCCGGCGCAATTGACCGCCACATTCAGCCCGCCGAGGTCGTCGGCCGCCTGCAGCACGGCTGCCGCAACCGCCGCTTCATCGCTTACGTCGACCGGATAAAATCGGGCCTGAGCTGCACCCGCAGCGTTAACCTCGGCCACCGCAGTCTGGGCATTTTGTTCGTTTACGTCAAATAAGGCCAATGCGGCACCGCGTTGCGCGAATCGCCTGGCCACGGCCAAGCCGAGCCCCGAAACGCCGCCCGTGACAATAGCCTTGATACTGGAAAACTGCATTCAATCTGCTCCTTAGAAATGCCTAAATACTAATCAGCATGCCGCCTGTTATAGATGGCCGTGCCGGCCCGGCTTCCCTGACGGCCGAGCGTGCCGGCGATCCAGCGCCCGGTTCCAGCCAGTACGTCGAGATCAATGCCGGTTTGAAATCCTAATCCCTCGAGTTGGTAAACCACATCTTCGGTTGCCACATTGCCGGTTGCGCCGCGCGCATACGGGCAACCGCCAATACCGGCGACTGAACTATCGATAATGCGTACACCCAGTTCCAGACTGGCCAGAATATTCGCCAGCGCCTGGCCATAAGTGTCGTGGAAATGCACGGCCAGTCGATCGGCTGGCACCACATCCAGCACCGCACGAATCATCTCCCGCGCCTTCTGTGCCGTGCCGACGCCAATCGTGTCGCCGAGCGAAATCTCAGCACAGCCGGCTTCGAGTAAGGCTTCGGCCACGCGCACCACGTCAGCAGCCTTGACCTCGCCCTGATACGGACAGCCCAGCACGCAGGAAATGTAGCCGCGCACGCGGATTTGATCATCAGCCGCCTGTTTCAGCACGGGGCGAAATCGGTCAAACGACTCATCAATGCTGCAGTTGATGTTTTTCTGATTAAACGCTTCGGATGCGGCGGTAAAAACGGCCACATCGTCCGCGCCGGCTGCGCGTGCTCGCTGATATCCTTTTTCGTTCGGCACCAGCACCGGGTAGTGCACGCCCGGCTTGCGCTGCAGCCCGGCCATGATTTCCTCGGCATCGGCCAACTGCGGCACCCAGCGCGGTGAAACAAAGCTGGTGACTTCAATGACCGGAATGCCGCAGTCGGCCAGCTTATGAATCAGCTTGAGCTTGGTTTCGGCCGGCACATAGCGCGAC
>JBCCHH010000556.1:0-1312 GCA_039028855.1 Pseudomonadota bacterium
CGTCTTCCTTGGTCGAGGTCGAGAACTTCTTGGCAAAGCCTTCGTCGGCCACGGTCACGTTCGGCCCGATACCCAGCTCGAACCCCTCGGTCCGGTCATAAACATCATCCAGTCCTGGTGACTCAGCCAGAGTAGCCAGGCAATGGCGAACGGCGACATCAGAATGGTTTCCCACAACAGCCCCACCATCGGCCCGACTTCAGTAACCTTGCGCACGAGTCCGTACAGCGCCCAACTCGCCGCAATCCCGAGCGCAAACCACGGCAGTTGCTCGATCGTGAAGAATAAATAAGCTGTGCCGAATGCGGCCAGCGCAACAGCCCAGCGCTGGGCTGGAATCATGTGCTCGCCAAGAAACAGGCGGCCAAGCACCACGCTGGCCAGCGGGCTGATGAAATAGCCCAGACTGGTTTCGAGTACACGCTCAGAATGCACCGCCTGGATAAACAGCAGCGAGTTGATCGCGAGTAAAAAACTGCTCAACATCAGTGCAGCAGCGATACGCCGATGAATGCGCACATGTTGAACAAATCCACGCCCATGGCGCAACAGCAGGATCAGCGTCAAAAAGCCGATTGACCAGACCACGCGATGGGCGATGATTTCATCGGCGCGCACCACCTGCAGTAGTTTAAAGTACAGCGGCGCCAGACCCCAAATCGAATAGGCGGCGAGACCCGCCAACAGGGCACGGCGTACGGCCGGTTCAGTGGATGTGCTTTGCATATGTGCTTGGCAATCCATTCGACTCAGCCGGCCGAATGGATTCGCTCACTACAGCAGCGGTTCGTTTGGCCGGTCCGGTTCATCCGGTTCGGGCTCGCTTTCTTCTTCATCGCCGCCTAAGCGGTCCTGAAGCAGATCCAGCACACGCCGGCCGGCTTCTTCACGCAGTGCGCCGGATACGTCCGGCGCAAGCCTCGGGTTGGTCAGGGTTCCGCTCAAGCCCAGCGGTATGGCATTCAGACGTTCGTTATCCATGCGCAGCGTGCCGTCCAGCGACAGATCGCCGATATTCAGATAGACATCGCCACTGACGCCGAGCAACTGACTGATCAGCTCGATGTTCGGCAGGCGAATCGTGCCATCGTTGATCTCAAGCGGGCCGGCAAATCGACTGAACTCAGTACGACCGCCGACGCCCGCACTGACCGCGGCAGCAATATTGCGCTCGGCCAGGCCTTCGACCATGCCATCCAGATTGATGCCGTTAATCGCACCGTCACGAAAATCGTACTGGCCCTGGCCGGTGAGACTGGCAAGAATTTCGCCGGGCTGCAGGCCGCGCGCGCTCATGTTCAGATTCAGATCA
>JBCCHH010000557.1:0-1311 GCA_039028855.1 Pseudomonadota bacterium
AGAAGTGCGAGCTGAGGAATTTGAGGCTGCGCAACAACTATTTGGAGCGCGACAGCCGCACTTTGTAGGTGGAACTAGAGGAAGCTCGCACTAAGGCGCCAGCGGGTTTTCGAGCCGCGCCTGGATGGCGCGCTTTAATGGCCGCGCACCGTAGACCGGGTCAAATCCGGCCTGACCAAGCAAGTCCAGTGCAGCATCAGTGATCTCCAGTGTCAGATCACGCTCAGCCAAACGCTTTTTCAGGCCTTCGATCTGGATTGCGGCAATCTGGCGAATTTGTGCCTGATCAAGCGGATGGAATACCACAATCTCATCGACGCGGTTGATAAATTCAGGCCGGAAATGCTGGCCAACCACGTCCATCACGGCTGTTTTCATCGCTTCATAATCGCTGTCAGCCATCGACTGGATGCGATCCGAGCCCAGGTTCGAGGTCATGACCACAACCGTATTGCGGAAATCGACCGTGCGGCCATGGCCGTCCGTTAAGCGACCATCATCGAGCACCTGCAGCAGGATATTGAACACGTCCGGATGGGCCTTTTCGACCTCGTCGAGCAGGATGACTGAGTATGGACGGCGACGCACGGTTTCGGTTAGATAGCCACCCTCCTCATAGCCAACATAGCCTGGCGGCGCGCCGATTAAACGTGCAACTGCATGCTTTTCCATAAATTCGGACATGTCGATCCGCACCATCGCCTCTTCGGTATCGAATAAAAAACTGGCCAACGATTTGCACAATTCGGTCTTGCCAACACCGGTCGGGCCGAGAAACAGAAACGAGCCATTCGGCCGGTTCGGATCGGCCAGCCCGGCACGCGAACGTCGAATCGCGTCGGATACAGCGCGCACTGCTTGATCCTGACCGATCACACGCTCGTGCAGCGCCTGTTCCATCCGCAGTAGCTTGTCGCGCTCGCCTTCGAGCATTTTCGAGACCGGAATCCCGGTCCAGCGCGCAACGACTTCGGCAATTTCTTCTTCGGTCACCTTGCTGCGGAGTAATTGGAAATTGTCGGTTGTTTCGCTCGACTCGGCCTGTTCGAGCTGCTGCTCCAGATCCGGAATGCGGCCGTGCTGCAGTTCGGCCATGCGCTGCAGGTCTTGTGCGCGACGCGCGTTATCGAGTTCGGCGCGCGCACGCTCCAATTCTTCCTTGATATGCGTAGCACCCTGAACTGAGGCTTTTTCCGATTTCCAGATTTCGTCGAGATCGGCAAATTGCTTTTCCAGTTCGGCAATTTCGCCCTCGAGATTATCGAGCCGCTTTTTCGACGCATCATCGGTCTCGGCCTTGAGCGCCTCGCG
>JBCCHH010000558.1:0-1303 GCA_039028855.1 Pseudomonadota bacterium
CGCAGCTCAGCCTGCTTGGGCAACAGCTTCACTTGACCCGGCAACAGGCCGAGACATTCCACGTCACCTTCATCCGAGCGTTCGAATAACAACTGCAAACCAAGACAAATACCAAGCACGGGCTGCGTCAGGCGCTTGAGCGGCTCGATCAGATTGGCATCGGCCAGCGCCTGCATGGCGGCTGCGGCTGCGCCGACGCCGGGTAGAATCACATGCGTGGCGCGCTCAATTTCGACCGCATCGCGTGTGAGCAGGCTTTCGGCTCCGAGCCGGTTCAATGCCTGCACCACCGAGCCCAGATTGGCTCCGCCAGAATCGATCACGGCTACCGTCACTAGAGCTTGCCTTTGGTCGATGGCAGTTCGTTGCCGGTCCGAGCCAGCGCCGGTCGCAGTGCGCGGCCGACAGCCTTGAAGCAGGCTTCAACCTGATGATGCGCATTCTCGCCGCGCACGTCGAGATGCAGTGCGCACTTGAGATTCTGCGCCAGTGAGCGGAAGAAGTGTTCAACCATTTCGGTGTGCAGGTCGCCGACCGATGCACGTGAAAATTCACCGTTCAGCACAAACCATGGACGGCCGGAAAGATCGATGACCGCATTGGCCAACGATTCGTCCATCGGCACGGTAAAACCATAGCGGCTGATACCGTGTCGATCGCCGAGCGCCTCGTCGAGCGCGCTGCCCAGTGCGAGTGCGCAATCTTCAACCGTGTGATGCTCATCGATTTCAAGATCACCGCTGCAGTCCAGATTCAGCGCGAAGCCGCCGTGGCTGGCAAGCTGATCGAGCATATGATCGAAAAAGCCGATGCCGGTGGAAACCTGCGTGCCGGTGCTGTCCAAATTTATATGTACAGCAATCTGCGTTTCGCTGGTGTTCCGCGCGATGGTGGCCGTTCGCGGTTCGGTCAGCAGGGCATCGGCAATATTCTTCCAGCCGAAGTCCGGCCCGATCTTGAGCCCGTTCAGGCCCATATTCTTGGCCAGTTCCAGATCGGTATCGCGATCGCCAATGACGGCGGATCGGTTTCGATCGAGCATCGGATCGCGCAAATAATCCAGCAGCATGCCAACGCCCGGTTTACGCGTCGGTGCGTGGTCTTCGGGCAGGGTTGGGTCGATATGGGTCGCGTCGAATTCGATGCCCTGTGAACTCAGGATTTGCAGCAGCAGCTCGTGCGGGCCGTCGAATTGGTCTTGCGGAAACGCATCGGTGCCGAGGCCGTCCTGATTACTGACCATGACGAAGCGGAAGCCCGCAGCTTTCAACTCCAGCAGCGCGGGCACCACGTCTGGCATCAG
>JBCCHH010000559.1:0-1286 GCA_039028855.1 Pseudomonadota bacterium
CGTGCCGTCGAGTCCGGAAAGCGTCAGCGGTTGACGGATCATTATCCGCGCGAATGAGCCAGGTCACCGAGCGCAAGCTCGTATTGCTCGGTATTGGCGCGCTCGGTTTCCATTAGCGCGTTCAGATTATCGGTCAACGGCTTCAGTTCGCGCGGATAATGATCCGTCAACCGCTGACGCTTTCCGGACTCGACGGCACGAACTTCGGCGGCAACCTTGCGCAACACGCGAATCGGCAAACTCATCATCACCAACTGCGCCAGCAACAGAACCGCACCGGCCAGCATCAACCAGCGCCATAAGTTGCCGCGAAAAGCGGTTGAAGTTTGCTCCAGACGCGACCGATCCTCGGCTGCCCAAACATTCAGGTCGATAATTTCGCCAGCTTCCGTTTCCCAACCAAAGCCCATCTGATAGACAAAAAAATACTCGTCCTCACTCGGTTCAGTGGCCGATTGCACTCCCCTGGCCAGATCAGGCAGTTCAGTTAAACCGTCAATCGATGCATTGATGGTTGAAGGCGACAACCAGGACGACTGCTCGGTAAAAGCACCGGCATACATACCAGAAGCCGGCTGGCCCAGTAGTGATTCACCCAGATTACCTGTCCACTGAACGGTACCGTTTGCAGTGATCTCAAGACCAGCCAGAACGATGAATAGATTGGCGTCGAGCCGCTCCTGCAGCGCCGTGCGTTCGGTGGCGCGAAACGCATGATCCACTGTGAAACCGATCAAACCAAGTGAAAGCGTCAGAACGATCAACGCAGAAATTGTCAGCCGGAACAGCAGCGACGGACCGGAGCCAGACTGAATCGGACGCGCGGGTTCAACTGAAACCATCAGGGGTATACGCTCGGAATATCGACGCGAATTATGGCCAACTCCGATTGACCTCAGTCTTCAGACTGTGATTCGGCCGGGTCCGTAGTCGGACTAAAACGATAGCCACGCCCGCGCAGCGTCTGGATCGGCTTCCATTCGCCATCCGGGTCGATTTTCTTGCGCAAGCGGCCGAGGATAACTTCAATCACATTGCTATCTGGATCGGCGTCATCTTCGTACAAATGCTCATTCAATTCCAGCTTGGAAAGCACCTGATCGGGATGCAGCACAAAATACGCCAACAACTTGTACTCAAAACCAGTCAAATCCATTGGCTCGTCGTTAAAGCTGACCTTCTGAGAAGAAAGATTCAGTTTGAGCGGGCCAAACACAATTTCCGACGAAGCATGCCCGGCAGCACGACGCAGCAAGGCCTGGACACGGGCCAGCAGTTCTTCGGTC
>JBCCHH010000560.1:0-1286 GCA_039028855.1 Pseudomonadota bacterium
GGTGAAGTGCTGGATTTGGGCCTAGCATTTACCTGTTCCGGTGACTTATTCATGGTTTCCGATCGCCGTTCGACGCTGTACCGTGTCGAGCCCGACCAACCGACGATCAGTCTGATCGGTCAGGAAGGTCAGCTCGGTGCACCGATTACCGCCTTGTCGGCCTGGGATGATCAGTTGTATGGCCTGGGTCAGGGCCTGGACAGTAACGATCGCTCTGATTCGCCCAACCTGTATCGCATCAACACCGAAACCGGCAGCGCCGAACTGATCGGTCCACTCGGCGGTCAGGCCTCACCCTATGCCAATGCCGGGCTTGCCTTCGATGAGGACGGCACGCTCTGGGCCGTGACCGACCGGCTGATCGGCTCAGACATCAACATGACCTCAGAGATTCTGCAGATCGACCCTGCCACCGGCAACGCGACCAAAGTCACTGATGCCGATATCGTTGGTTTCGAATCGCTGGCGATCGGGCCGCCGGCCGGCTGCGATCGCGGCACGCTTTCGCCAATGATTGTGCCGACGCTAAATGTATTTGGACTGCTGCTGCTGGCGCTACTGCTGGCAGCCATTGCATTGGTCTCGCTACGGCAAAAATGTAGCTAAGTTATACTCCAGACTGGCTTCGACGGAACACGACCATGGCCGGAATTTCTCCCTGGCAACTGCTGATTGTACTGCTGATTGTTCTACTGATTTTCGGCACCAAAAAACTGCGCAATGTGGGCGGTGATCTGGGTTCTGCCATTCGCGATTTTCGCAAGGGCGTGAGCGAAGGCGACAAGGAATCTGCTGACGAAACGAGCATGCAGTCCGAATCGAATAACGACGACGGCAGTTCATCCAAATCCTGACGCAGCCATGAGCGGCGTCCATTTCACCGAGATTCTGCTGCTGGCCGTGATCGCATTGATCGTGCTCGGCCCGGAACGGCTGCCTGCAGTAGCCCGCACACTCGGCAAACTTTCACGCCAGGCACGCAACGCCTGGCAGGGCGTACAGTCCGAGTTGCAGGCCGAACTGGATCTGGATCACAATCGCAAGATCATGCAAGCGGCCAGCGCCGATCACGATGAGCCAGCGAAGACTGAGGCGTCAAGCCAGCTTGCACAGTCGACTGCCGAGTCAGGCGCAGCAAGCGACAAGGAATCGAACGAGCCGCAGCAATGAGTGTTGGGGCCGAATCTGATCAAGAACTCTCACTGATCGATCACCTGCTTGAACTGCGCGCGCGGCTGATCAAATCCGTATTGGCGGTCGTGGCCTGCATGCTGGTGATGGTGCCA
>JBCCHH010000561.1:0-1281 GCA_039028855.1 Pseudomonadota bacterium
CATTGCCGGCCTGCTGCAAAATTTCCAGATAGGGGCCCTGATGCCAGTCCGGATCGAGGTAGGGCGCTTGTGGTGCATGAGTGATTGCTGCGCTCTCCGGCAATCTTTCGTTCAGAGCATGGGTTAGATTGATCAGAAAAGCTCTGCCATCAAATGTGCCGCTATGCGGAGGACTCATTAGCGTTTCAGTCAACTCATAGTCCAAGTCCACACCATCCAAATCATGCCGTTCTATCAGTTCAGCCATCTTCAGAGCCAGTTCGGTTTCTTTGCCGACAGCAGTTTGGTAGGCTTCAAGCGTCATATCGCCGCCGCCAAACGAGATGAGTACTTTTTTGCCATCCGCTTTCAGTCGATCAACCTCTTGCAGTGCTGCGGAGAGTTTGGGTTCAACCACTAACGCGATGCGGTTATCGGATTTTGAATCAAGAGTAACGAATGAAAAAATAACATGCGTATACGGCAGACCGATTAAATCATGTACAGGACTGGCATCGGAGTTGTAGTAGACCACGTAGCGAGGTTTTGCGGCGTGAGATGCCCCGGGCCAGCCCGCAATCGCCAGCAGTGTTACGAGAAGTAGCAACCGTGGTGAGTTTGGTCTTACGAACTGCCGTACACCCAGATTCATAAGGCAATATCCTGCATAGGAAAACCAGTAAAAACTATGATTAAAGAGTACACCATGGGCAGCCACAGCCTGCCAAAATCTGCGTTAATCCGCGATTCACGTTTTTTGCAGTCATAAGTCTCCAAACCATAAATACAGATGCTGGATTCACTGATCGATTATTGCTCCTCTCAACCCGGCATGCTGCTGGTGCCGATCGAGGTATTATCCGACGCTGGTCTGGATTCGCAGGCTGCGACCGCCTATCAGGCACGCGGGCTGTTGACCCAATCCGAATGCCAGCGCATCGACCAGATGATCGTCAAATACTGCAAACGCGCGAACCAGTTGGGACGGGCGTCGCCGCAGTGGTTTCCGGGCCGTATTCAGCATCTGTGCCTGGTTACCAATGGCGTGAAAACACGGCCGTATTTTCAGCCGTTTCATGCCAGTAGCTGGCTGCTGTACCTCGATGATATAAGGGATTCGACCTCCAGCCTTGAGTTGAGCATTTTTCTGCTGTTTCAGGCTGAGCGACAGTATTTGCAGCAACAGATTGGCGCCAGCCTGATGGCCAACCTGGGCTATTTCCTGATCATGAATCAGGTTCAGATCGACGACTTCTGTGCCGGCTGTATGCGCAGTACGCGCCCGGATGCGGCCGCTTATCG
>JBCCHH010000562.1:0-1281 GCA_039028855.1 Pseudomonadota bacterium
CTGCGCCTGTCCGCCCGAAAGGCCGAACCCACCCTCACCGACCGCTGAATTCAAGCCGTCAGGCATGCGCTCGGCAAATTCATCGACCCGGGCAATGCGCGCCATGCGCTTGATATCGACACTGCAAGCGCCGCTCCAGCCCATCGCAATATTCGCGGCAATGGTGCCCTGAAACAGCACCGGTCGCTGACCGAGCCAGGCCACATGTTCAACCAGACTGTCTGTGCTGAAACGACTCAAGTCCTGCCCATCGAGCAGTATCCGACCCGACTGGGGGTGGGCAAAGCCGGCCAGTAGTTGAATCAAGCTACTCTTGCCGCCACCGCTCGGGCCGATCATCACCACGCGCTCGCCGTCGGCAATGGTCAGGTTAATCGACTCGAATAACGGACGCCGATGCGGATAGGCAAAGTGGATCTGCTTCAGTTCAACTGAACACGACGCGCGTGGCTGCGGTGCCCTATCGGATTGCGCCAATGGCCGGGCCTTGGCCAGATTCAGCTGCTCGGAAATCGCAACCATTGCACCTCGGGCGTCGGCACGATCATGCCAGCCCTGCGACAGCGTGCGAATCGGCTGAAAGACCTCCGGCGCCAGCAGCAGGATAAACAGACCCGAAGTCAGCGTCAGCGCTTCAGCCGGGCCGAACGTTAGATAGCCGAGCAGCCCCATACCGATATAAATCGCCAGGCTGGCGATGGCCACGGCGGAGAAAAATTCGAGCACGGCTGACGACATAAACGCTATGCGCAGCACGCGTAGGGTGGTCTGGCGCAGTTGTTCGGTGCGTAAACGGACCGATTCCACGGCCTGCGCTTCGGCCTGAAACAGTTTGATCGTCGATGCGCCCTGAACCTGATCGAGAAACCAGCCGACGAGTCGGGCCAGTGAGCGGTAGTGCGTTTCGCTGAGCTGCTGTGCGCCGAGTCCGATCAGAATCATGAAAATCGGAATCAAAGGCACAGCCAGCACCAGCAAAGCTCCGGCCACCCAGTCGCTCCATAGCACCACGATAACCAGCACCAATGGGATGATCCGCGCGCGGATCGACTGCGGCAGGAAACGCGAGTAATAGCCATCCAGTGCCTCGACCTGCTCATCGTAGGTCGTCACCGCCAAACCGCTGCTATCGAGCTGGCCTGGTGCAGCATCGGCATAGGATTGCAGCAAGCGCTGACGTAGATTCAAGCGCGCCTGAGCCGAAGCACCGGCCGCGAGCCACTGACGAACGCCGATCAGCAGTGCCCGCAGCAGCCAGGCAAGCAGCAATAGCAACAACAG
>JBCCHH010000563.1:0-1279 GCA_039028855.1 Pseudomonadota bacterium
CGCTCGGACGACGACGATTATAGGCAATGACGATCAGTTTACTAAAGCCGTCGGTCAGAGTACCGATGTGGTCGAAAAAGAAATGTACGCGCTCAATGATCGCAATGACGAGAGCCTTTGTCTGCGACCTGAGGGCACGGCCGGCGTGGTTCGCGCGGTACTACAGCACGGTTTGCTCAATCCACCGGGTCTCAAGACCTGGTATCGCGGCCCGATGTTTCGCTACGAGCGGCCGCAGAAAGGACGCCAGCGCCAGTTTTATCAGGTCGGTGCCGAAGTGTTCGGCATGGCCGATCCGATAGCCGATGCCGAACTCATCGCGATGGTCCATCGAATCTGGCATGCGCTTGAAATCGCCCAGCACGTCACGCTCGAAATCAACAGTCTCGGCGATAAACAGGATCGTGCCGAGTACCGTGTCGCGCTGCAGGAATATTTGCGGCCGTTCCAGGCCGAGCTCGATGCCGATAGTCAGCGCCGGCTCGAAACCAATCCGCTGCGTATCTTCGACAGTAAAAGTGCGTCGACTCAGGCCATCATGAAAAACGCGCCGCTGTTGACCGAATATCTCGGGCAGGATGCAAGGCAGCATTTCGAGCAGGTTTGTTTGCTGCTCGATCAGCTCGGGATTGCGTATCGGGTCAATCCGGGTCTGGTGCGCGGTATTGATTATTATGGCCGCAGTGTGTTCGAATGGAAGACGGATAGGCTCGGTGCGCAGGGTACGATTTGCGCCGGTGGCCGCTATAACGACCTCGTTGAAATGCAGGGCGGCAAGCCCACACCTGGCATTGGCTTTGCGCTGGGTATGGAGCGCTTGCTCGAACTGGTTCAGAAAACGGAGCGAAGTTATGCCAGGCCGCCCGATGCCTATCTGGTCAGCACGCTGACTAACGGTGAGCCGCTGGTACTGGCCGAACAGCTACGCAGTGACTGGCCTGAATTGAAGCTGCATGTAGATCTGATCGGCGGCAGCTTCAAGGCTCAGTTCAGGCGAGCAGATCGTTCCGGCGCCGAATGGGCGCTGGTGCTGGCTGAAGATGAGCTGGCCAGCGGCAGGATCGCCGTTAAACATCTGCGAGGTAAAAAGGCACAGCAGTCCATTCAGCGCAAAGCGCTGGCCGACTGGCTGAAATTAAACAGCGTACAGGCCTGAGTCTGACTGAATAATTGCAAAATGCGGTGATCGAGCGTTAAATTTTCATAAGTGCTTTGCCGCAATTCGCACCGGTTTTTCAACACAATCTGCTTTATTATGCTCGACTGATTGTTTTGTCGC
>JBCCHH010000564.1:0-1274 GCA_039028855.1 Pseudomonadota bacterium
ATCCGACCTGGCCGAACGTTCTGGTAGCAGTTGCCCTGGCAACCGTACTCTCCTGGCTATCTGGATTCGAATCACTCGGCGGGGCAGTCGTCGGCAGTATCCCGGACGGCCTGCCAAAACTGGTAGTTCCGGACTTCGATTTATCGGTGATGCTTCAATTACTAAGCTCCGCGGTCATCATTTCGCTGATCGGGTTTATGGAAGCCATCTCCGTGGCCAAAGCGATTGCTGCGCGTACCCGGCAACGCCTCGACCCGAACCAGGAACTGATTGGCCAGGGCCTGGCAAACCTGGTGGGTAGTTTCTTCCAGGCCTATCCGGTTTCCGGTTCTTTTTCGCGCTCGGCCGTGAATCAGCTATCCGGTGCCATCACCGGATTTTCGGCCGTCGTGACGGGGCTCATTGTCGGTATCACATTGCTGATCTTGACGCCATTACTGTATCACCTGCCACAGGCCACATTGGCCGCCGTCATCATCATGGCCGTGATCAATCTGATCCGAATCAAACCGATCATTTATGCCTGGCGCATCCAACGGCATGACGGCGTCGTGGCAGTCGTCGTTTTTGTCATCACCGTCATACTCGCACCTCATCTCGAGTGGGGTATCGTCGCCGGGCTGATCATGTCGCTCGGCATGTTTCTGTATCGCACGATGAAACCCCGGGTCGTGAACCTGGCCAGATCATTTGACGGCTCTCTGCGCGATGCCGTGCTGTTCAAACTCAGAACCTGCGACAGCATTTCGGTGATTCGATTCGATGGTGCCCTGTATTTTGCGAATACCGGTTTCTTCGAAGATATGGTGCTTGAGCGGGCCGCCAACAAACCGCATCTGCGCTACATCATTATCGACGCCGAAGGCATCAACGAAATAGATGCCACGGGTGAACGCATGCTGCATGCGCTGGCTACCCGGTTAAAAAGTGCCGGCATCGAGCTGATTGTTGCTCGAGCCAAAAAGCAGGTACTCGATATTCTGATTCGTACCGGGTTTGTTGAACAGGTCGGTGAAGCACATTTCACCCGTCTGCGCAGGCAGGCTATTGCCTACGCGCGCGAGCAACTCGAATGCGAATCGCAACAATGTCCTTTACTGGAGCCGATGGCGACTACCGATGAGGACAAAGACCTGATCTGTCCCTGTGCGATACGTATTGAGGAAGCCTTGATCGAAGCTGAAGCAAAAGTCGAAGAACAACAAAGCTGATTTTCAAGGCCCGCTCAGGCAAACTGTTAACTCCCTGTGAAAGCTCGATAAACTGAATCGAAA
>JBCCHH010000565.1:0-1266 GCA_039028855.1 Pseudomonadota bacterium
CATCAGGCCATTAAATGTATTGCCGCGCTGCCGGGCAATTCGTTGCAAGTCATTCAATGCCTGCTGAGCGCGGTCTGAATTCTGCGTTGTATAACGCTCAACGTTTTTCACCTGTTGTTGTTTTTCATGCTCGGTCGAACGCATGAGTTCAACCTCACCGCCCTGCTGCTGTTCCTGATCGGTCGGCAGGTAGGTGTTAACGCCGATCAACGGTAGCGAGCCATCGTGTTTCTTGTGCTCGTAATACATCGACTCATCCTGAATCTTGCCGCGCTGGTACATGGTATCCATCGCGCCAAGTACACCGCCACGTTCGGAGATACGTTCGAATTCCTGATACACGGCTTCTTCCACCAAATCGGTCAACTGGTCAATCGCAAAACTGCCCTGCAAGGGGTTCTCGCAGAAATTCAGGCCTAGCTCTTTATTGATAATCATCTGGATCGCCACGGCACGGCGCACGGATTCTTCAGTCGGCGTGGTAATCGCTTCGTCATAAGCGTTGGTGTGCAGGCTGTTGCAGTTATCGAATATGGCGTATAGCGCCTGCAAGGTGGTGCGGATATCGTTGAACTGGATTTCCTGTGCGTGCAATGAACGACCCGAAGTCTGGATGTGATACTTCATCATCTGCGAGCGCTTGTTGGCCTGATAGCGTTCGCGCATAGCACGCGCCCAGATGCGTCGGGCGACGCGGCCGATGACGGAATACTCCGGGTCCATGCCGTTGGAGAAGAAGAACGACAGGTTCGGCGCAAAGTCGTTGATGTCCATACCGCGCGCAAGGTAGTACTCGACAATCGTAAACCCATTAGATAGCGTAAACGCGAGCTGGCTGATCGGATTCGCGCCGGCTTCGGCAATGTGATAGCCGGAAATCGATACCGAGTAAAAATTGCGCACCTTGTGATCAATAAAGTACTGCTGGATATCACCCATCATGTGCAGCGCGAATTCGGTCGAGAAGATGCAGGTGTTCTGGGCCTGGTCTTCTTTCAGAATGTCGGCCTGCACGGTGCCGCGCACGACGTTCAGCGTATCGGCTTTAATGCGCTGATACGTTTCTTCATCCACCAACTGATCGCCGGTCACGCCGAGCATGCCCAGCCCCAAGCCGTCGCTGATTTCGGGTGGTTCACCGGTGTATTCAGGGGTGTTATCCACGAGTAATAGCTGGCGCTTCTGCTGCGCTGCATCCCACTGGCCGGTTGCCTTCAGATGCTTTTCTACCTGCTGGTCAATGGCCGTATTCATATACATGGCCAG
>JBCCHH010000566.1:0-1256 GCA_039028855.1 Pseudomonadota bacterium
TCGAGTTCGATTCGGTCTACACCTATTACAACAACAACCGCGCCGAGTCGACCTTGATTCTGAGCCCGGAGCGCACGATGTCGAACGAACAGATTCGCGAAGCGGTGCGCGCTGATCTGCCGATGATTCCGATTGGCCAGCCTTCGTTTGAGTTCAATCGTGGTGGCAGCGGTGAGAGTCTGGGCATCAATCTGCACGGCGAAGACAGTGACTACTTGTTTGAACTGTCTGATGAGGTCGTGCGGCTGCTGTCGACCGTCGAAGGATTGACTGATGTACGCGCTGAAAACGCTAGCAGTGGCGATGAAGTACAGGTGCGGATTGATCGCGAGCGTGCCGCGCGTAATGGTTTGACCACGCGCGAAGTAGCCCAGGTAATTTCCGTGGCCATGCGCGGTGAAACGCTGAATGAATTCCGTGGCCCTGAAGGCGATGTTGAAATGCGCCTGATGTTCCAGGGTGCGGACCGCAGCAGCACGGTCGACCTGGCCAATCTGACCTTGGTCAATGCGCTCGGCAATCGCGTGCGGCTTGATGCTGTGGCCGATATCAGCACCGCATCCGGCCCTTCTGAGATTCAGCGCGATCAGCGTAGAACGACATTGGCCGTAACTGCCAATCTGCTCGATGATTTGACGGTGAACGACGCGCGCGAGCGCATTCAAAGCTTAATGGAGCAGGTCAGTTTACCGTCGGGTTATGGCTGGAGTTTTGGCCGGGCATTTCAGGATGAAGATGAAGCCATGCAGACCATGATGTTCAACATGCTGCTGGCGCTGGCGCTGATCTTCATCGTCATGGCCGCGCTGTTTGAATCAACCTTGTTTCCGATTTCGATCGTCACCTCGATTGTGTTTTCATTCATCGGCGTGTTCTGGTTCTTCATGCTGACCGGCACTGACATGACCATGATGGCCATGATTGGCATGCTGGTATTAATGGGGATTGTCGTTAATAACGGTATTGTGCTGATCGATCACGTCAATAATCTACGCACTAAAGGTATGGGTCGTGAAGCCGCGATTATCCAGGCTGGGCGTGATCGCCTGCGGCCGATTCTGATGACCGCAGCCACATTGCTGTTCAATATCGTTTGTCAGACTGTATCGACTTGTTCTTGACCCTAGAACAACCTCACACACTCGTTTATCCTTGATTTCCCTTTATTTATTCCAAAGAGTTATTTGAGTAAAGAAGCCGACCATGTGGAGGGTTTCGCAAAAGAATGTGCAGTTGTAACGCATTATCGTTTAAAA
>JBCCHH010000567.1:0-1253 GCA_039028855.1 Pseudomonadota bacterium
GCTGCGCGCGCGCAGGATGCGCCGTATCGCTTGGTTTTCAAATGCTTTGAATCCGCAGATTACGCTGATGTTCGCTGATTAATAAAGAAGATATCAGAACCAGGGAGTTCAACGTTGTTCGCGAGTTAGTTGAGTCTGCTTCTTTTGAAAGAAGCAAGCGCAGGAAGCTGAACAGAACGTAAAACGAAAGTGCCAAAGTAACAATGAATGAGTTTTTTATAAATCCGCGCAATCTGCGGTTTGCTTTTGAATTTGATAACCAGGAACAAGAGCGTAAAGTAAATGCCAATTGTTGAACTCGTCTTTTACCTGTTTGGCGGCGTGCTCGTGGCCTCAGCGTTATGCGTGATCACCTCACGCAACCCGGTGTATTCGGTGCTGTTTCTGGTGCTGGCGTTCTTTTCGGCGGCCTGCATCTGGCTGTTGCTCGAAGCTGAATTCCTCGCTATTGTGCTGGTGCTGGTCTACGTCGGCGCCGTGATGGTGCTGTTCCTGTTTGTGGTCATGATGCTGGATATTAACGTCGCCAAGCTCAAGGCCGGCTTTGCGCGGTATCTACCGGTCGGGCTGCTGGTTGCGCTGGCCATGGCCGCGCAGTTATTCATCCTAATCTGGACGCGCGGGCTGGAAAGCCAGGTGTTGGTGTATGGCAGCGAGCCGGCTGAAAGCAGTACGCGCTCGCTCGGTGAATGGCTGTTTACACGCTATCTGTATCCGTTCGAGATCGCCGGCATTATCTTGTTAGTCGCCATTGTGGCGGCGATTTCGTTAACCCACCGCCGCCGACCGCAGACCAAGTATCAGGATCCGGCTGAGCAGGTCAAAATCAAGCGCGACGATCGCGTGCGACTGGTCAAGGTCGATGCTGAGTCACTGCAGGAGGAGAAATGACATGCTGACGCTGGCGCATTTCCTGACGCTCGGTGCGATTCTGTTTTCAATCGGCGTGGCGGGCATCTTCCTGAACCGCAAGAACATCATCATCCTGCTGATGTCGATCGAGCTCATGCTGCTGGCCGTGAATATGAACTTCGTTGCCTTCTCGCGATTTCTCGACAACATGGATGGACAGGTGTTCGTTTTCTTCATTCTGACGGTAGCTGCGGCCGAGGCTGCGATTGGACTGGCGATTCTGGTCGTGCTGTTCCGTAATCGTCAGACCATTGATGTTGAAGAAATCGGCAGCCTGAAGGGCTGACCTGTGAGCAATACATAGAATAATAATCGGACTACTGATTCGTGGATATCAAAAC
>JBCCHH010000568.1:0-1243 GCA_039028855.1 Pseudomonadota bacterium
ACGCATCTTCGAGCCGCTCGCCATGCAGACTGCCTCGGTCGGTTTTGATGCATTCAAGCGCAGCAACAATCGTGCCGAGCCGCATCTCAAAACCCGATTCGGCTGGCGCCAGACCGAGCCGCGTTCGACGTACTATCAAGTTAGTTCGGCAGCCGGCATTAATGCCAGCATCAGCGATATGGGCGCCTGGGCAAATGCCATGCTCGGTCATCAGCCCGATGTGATTTCCGAGGAGACAATTCAGGCCAGCCTGCAACCAATGATTCGCACCAGCCGCGAGTTGCGTAACCGCGATTGGCGTGGATTATTGTCGGATGCGCACTACGCGCTGGGCTGGCGTCTGTATGAATTGGGCGATGAAACGCTGGCGTTACACAGCGGCTGGGTAGCCGGCTATCGTGCAGAAATCATCTTGTCGCATCAGTACGATCTCGGCCTAGTGATTCTAATGAACGCCGAATCTCGCGCGGTAGGCGAACTGAGTAGCGCGTTCTGGCAGGATGCTTTGAATACGCTCAGCGCGCCCGAAGCCAGGCAAATCAGCGCCGATTGATCGTAAACAGCCGGCTTTCTAACTGATTTGATCGAGCAATTGCTGCAAGCATTGGGCTTTATACGCGCTGTTTTTATCTGGTAATTGACTCGAATTACCTATTCTATCTGTATGAAAACGATCACGTTTAGATAGCTCACGATATTTCTCAATCAGATTTCTTAACCTCAGGCGGATTATCTCGGGCAGATCAGGATTATCGCCGCTGTTCCGTGCAAACGCTTCGGCCTGATCGATTAAGGCCTGTTCATTGGCGGTGAAAAGTTGTTCGCTTGGCGATGGGTCGGACATTTGGCTTTGTGTTGCGCTGCGATGCGATCGATCGTGTCATCATAGTGGAATGGGCGAGCAAACTTCGAATAAGACGATTAATCGCAGCAAAACCACTCGGCACAAACCTCAGTTTTGTCGTATGCACCTTGGCCGCCCGTGGTGCGAAACATTGATGTTCAACGACGGACGGGGCCTGATTATCCGACCCATTCAGCCCCAGGATGCTACTGCCCTGCAGCGCAGCTTCGGCCTGCTGACCTCGGAAGAAATCCGCTTTCGGTTTCTGCACCCGCTCAATAAACTGACGGTCGTAATCAATAGTGGAAAGCTGATTGGCATAGGCTGGCGTCAGTTCATTGAGCGGGTGCAGAAACCGAAAGCGGATTTCTTCCGAGGTCAGCAGGCCGAAGCTGCGCT
>JBCCHH010000569.1:0-1197 GCA_039028855.1 Pseudomonadota bacterium
GACAAAGCGATTCGAAGGGCGTACAACTATATCCGACGCGGAAGCCTCACAAGGGTGAAGCGGCGTTAGAAAGCTCGATCCAGCGAGATCTGGCGACGAATTTGAAGACTGTCTCAGTAATCAGATTTGTTGATTATCAGGTGACCAGCGCTAACGCTTTAATCTCAAATTATCCGCGGACAAGGCCCGGCTCCAGAAGACCGGGCTTTTGTTATATGGGCCCTTTTGTTATATGGACCAGTGCTGATTCGGATGGATCTGACGGCTCGCTTTTATTCGCTGACCGGCTCAACCGTCACTTCAACAAATAATCTGGCATTCTCCGGCGTGGCGATTTCGATACCCTCGTCTACGACCGATAGGTTACCGGTCTGTCCGGCCGGCAAGCCAAGCATGGTATCAGTCAGAAATGCCCATTCACCGTCGACTTCTTCTTCGATCGAAAGCTTGAGCCAGATCGCGCCCTCGATGGCATTTTCATGTTCGCCCGGCGCTTCGACCAGTACGTTCATGCGCCAGGCTGACCCTTCATTCACTTGCTGGGTAATCATGGCCTCGCTATTGGCTTCGACTTGCAGCAAGGGCTCGCCGCGCAGTTCGCCATCCATCCAGACTTTGGTTTGAATCATATATTGCGGCAGTGCCTGCTCAGCTACGGCTATGCTCATACTGAGCAACAGGAGCAATGCAGTGATTACAACGCGAGTAAGAATCGAATTCATGCTGTGCTCCTGCGATTCAATAACTTAATGCTGTAGCGAACTTTCTCAATTGATAAATATTCAGCGTCGGTTCTTATGAACTGCGGAACCGTTCCGGAATGACTTCTGTATCAGGCTGATCGGCACCTTCTTTTTGCACCGGCATCAAATCCTGCTTGGACACACCGAGCGCAATCGCAGCCGTGCTGGCGATGAAGATCGATGAATAGGTGCCCACAATCACGCCCATAATCAGCGTGTAGGCAAACGAGTGAATGATTTCACCGCCGAAGTAGAACAGCGCGATCAATACCAACATGGTCGTGACAGAGGTCATCAAGGTTCGCGACAGCATCTGGTTAACCGACAGATTGGCCAGCTCGACCGGCGTACCCTTGCGCTTGACGCGGAAGTTTTCGCGCAATCGGTCATATACCACGATCGTATCGTTGAGCGAATAGCCGATCACGGCCAGGATCGCAGCCACGACGGTCAA
>JBCCHH010000570.1:0-1196 GCA_039028855.1 Pseudomonadota bacterium
ACTGCTCGGTCATACCGTGCTTGATATGCTGCGCCAGAGCCTTGACGGTTTTGCCCGCATGGCGCCCGAAGTCGCGGTTGAACTCAAGCGGCAGGATAAGAAAGTCGATCAGGAATACGAAACGATTTTCCGCCAGTATTACTCCTACATGATGGAAGATCCGCGCAATATCCGGCGCGTGCTCGATGCGCTGCTGGTGGCGAAGTCGATGGAGCGCATTGGTGATCACTGCAAGAATCTCGGCGAGTACGTGTTTTATCTGGTTCAGGGCCATGATTTGCGGCATGAACCGGCCAAGGAGTTTCAGCGCACGCTGGATTCAGAGCGCCTATCGGAATAGCGTTTTACCCGTTTCTCATGATTTGAGAAGAACGCATGCTGTACTGCACTCCAGACAACGCACTGGAGCAATCGCATGCAATGGATTACCGCCTTTTCCGACATATTTTCACACTCGGCACAGGCCGTGCGCAGACAGATTCGACGCCCGGATCGTTCGGTTATGATTGAGTTCTCACGCGATCTGGCAGGCCTGGCCGGGCTGGCGGTCTTTGTAGTAGCCTGGATCAGCCTGATTAACTACCTCGGCGTGTAGATCAAGCAGGAATCGCAATCGGCTGTGTGCCAAATAGAATCGGGGCCGCAGTGCGACTCCGACGTGAAGCTCATCAGGCTGCCTGTTCGACCTGTTTGACCGGGCCGTTGAGCAGCGCTTCGCGCGTGGCCTCGACAATCAGATCAACCTCGGCCGAAGTGATACCGAAGGTCGGCGTGTAGCGCAGTGAGTTCTCACCGCCGTGGATTACATTGATACCTTTCAGGCGCAGGTATTCTTCGGTCGAATTGCTGCCATAGGCCTTGAAACGGCTGCCGTCGAGTTCAATGGAGAACAGCAGGCCGGTGCCCTGTACCCGCGTAATGCGACCGCCAAGTTCGTCTTTCAGGCGACTAAATTTGTCGACAAACTCCTGGCCGCGCTCGACGATATTCTTGCGCAATTCAGGTGTGATCATATTCAATACGGTCGTTGCCACATCGAGCGCGCGCGGGTTGGCTGTCATGGTGTTGCCGTATACACCCTTGCGGTACAGGCTGGAGGCATGCGCGTTCATCGCCAGCACCGACATCGGGTATTGACCGCCGTTCAGCGCCTTGGAATAGGTTTCCATATCGGGTGCATCGAGGTGCTGGAAGCC
>JBCCHH010000571.1:0-1194 GCA_039028855.1 Pseudomonadota bacterium
CGGCGGTACAGGGCAACTCGATCAGCGCGATACCCAGTGCCATCACCAGCGTCGCACCGGCCAGCGCCAGTGGCGATCGCCCATCTTTGATCAGCTCGCGGAAGCGCTTGAAGATGCCCGGTTTATGCTTATCATCAATGGTGAAGGAAAAACCACGCTTGAACCAGAAGTAGTCTTTTATGCTGACCAGGCCGAATATCAGTGCGAAGGCGGCCACGATCCAGTACATCCACGGCAGGTATGAAGCGTAGGCCAGCACGCTGAACAGGCCGACCATGAACAAGCCATACACCGCGGCGGTCGTGGCCAGAAACACTAATCCAACGATCAGCACGCGCCGGCGTGAACCCGAATGCAGCACCAGCGCGATCAGGATCGTCAGCAGCCACAGCGAACACGGATTGAAACCGTCGACGAACGCGATGACTGCGGTGCTCAGCAACAGTGGCTGGAAGCTGAAATCGACGCGACCAATGAAAGGCAAATTAATGGTCGTATCGGACGGGGCGATCAAGGCGACATCATCCACGACTCGCCGCTCAGCCAATGCCCGAGCATCGCTACATCCCAAAGCCAGACATTCGGCGACCTTGGTCTCGATCTCGCTACGAATCCGGCCGCTGTCGCCGACCCAGACCGAGTCGCCGATGAACACCATCGGAACCGAGCCGGGATTCACGTCGAACGCCCGGGCCATCAAGCGCAGCAAGTCGTGGTGTTCGCTAGTTTCGACGATTTCGTAATAGCGAATCTCGAAGCGCTCGTGCTGCTCGGCCAACGCATCCAGAAAGGGGCGTTGTTCGTTGCAATGCGGACAGGTCGCGCTTTTGAAGACGTAGGCGATCAGGTCACTTGCAGAATCCGGCGCGGTAGCCGTCTCGCCTTCGACATCGGCATTTGACTGCTGCGCCCGGGCCGCGCCTGCTAGCATAATGAGCAGCAATACCAACGTAATCACATGCCATTTGCCGAGCGGCCTTTCGCCGAAGCATGTGGCAAAACCACGGCTACAGAAGCCCGGCCAGCGTTCTTCCCTATGCCTCATGTGCGGAAGTCAAACTTTAATACAGGACTAATTGCTGCCAGCAAACCAAGCTGCAAATTCATCGTGCTGCCATAGACAAGTGTTGAGCGAAAGTATAAACACCCTTTTCTACGAGCTTCAAGCGTTTCTGGGCAGCTCAAGCATTGTGC
>JBCCHH010000572.1:0-1192 GCA_039028855.1 Pseudomonadota bacterium
CTGCAGACGATCGGCAATTCGCGTGCCTCGCTCGGCATGTTCGGTTCCGGCTATATCGAAATGCTGGCTCGGCAGATGACTGAAGATCTGCAGGCGATTCGCGATACGATCGCGCCGGGCGGTTCCGCGCTATTAACCAGCAAAGGCATTTCGTTTGGCAGCCTGATACGCAACGCAGACGGGTCCTGGGATACCTCGGCCACCGAAGGGCTGGTACCGCCCAGCCTGAACAGTGCCGGGCCGGATGCGCCGCCGAACCTGATCATTCGGCCGTTTCATCAGGCGTCTGCGGTGATTTCGCTGCGCCAGTTCACAAACAATGCGATGAATCATCACCATGGCATTCAGGCCGTCGAACGTTTCGGTCAGGTAGATGTCGATGGCGACGGGTTTGACAACAATCTGAGTATTGCCGATATCACGGCCATCAGCGCCTGGCAGGCGCAGTTGGCCGTGCCGGGTCGGGTGATTCCACGTAACCCGTTCATTGAGGCGGCCGTTAGCAACGGCGAGCGACTATTTGTTGAAACCGGCTGCGCCGACTGCCATACGCCGGCGCTGCCGCTGACCGACGATGGCTGGGTTTACACCGAGCCCAATCCGTTCAACCCGCCCGGCAATTTGCGCGTTGGTGAATATCCAACCTTTGAAATGGACCTCGGCGATGAGCGTCTGGACGCGCCGCGTTTGCCGATTGACCAGGCGACGAATGCGGTTTGGGTGCCGGCGTTTACTGATCTTAAGGTATACAATCTGACCACTGGCGCCGATGATCCGAACTGCGAGCCGGTCAATATGCATTTCCCGGGTGGTTCCGAGGCATTCAATGCGGGCAACTGCAGCTTTCTGACGAAAAAACTCTGGGGTGTGGCCAATGAGCCGCCGTTTTTCCACCATGGCTTGTTCACGACCATGCGCGAGGCGATTGAAGCACACCGCGGCGATGCCGAGTCGTCGTATCAACGCTGGATCGCGCTGGATGACTACGGCCGTGATTCCATTATCGAATTTTTGAAAACGCTGCAGGTACTGCCAGAAGATACAACCGCACTTGTGGTCGATGAAAACGGGAATCCGCGTGCCTGGGAGTCGTCGTTCAACTGAGCGGAGTGGAATATCCTTTTATAGCCATCCAGCCGGTGCTCAACCTGCAGGCAAAGCCACATGGAACCAAAGGGCATCGCCTATGGGC
>JBCCHH010000573.1:0-1183 GCA_039028855.1 Pseudomonadota bacterium
CTCAACAGCGGAGCCCAGTTCAATCTGCTGCAGGGCAACTGGATCGGCACCAACCGTGCACTGGAACCCGATCTGGGCAATCGGGATGCTGGCGTGATGATTAACCTGGCCAATAACAACCTGATTGGCGGACTGCTGCCCGGCGAAGGTAATGTCATCGTCGGCGATCGGCTGCCGGGGGTTCGGTCGGCGAACGGTAACGGCAATGAGATCAGCGCAAATTCGATCTTTGATAATGGTTATGCCGGCATTGATATCGGCGAGTTTCTGATCAGCCCGAATGATGCGTTGGATCCGGATGATGTAGGCAATCGCAAGCAGAACTACCCGCTGCTGTTCTCGGCCAGTGTCGATGCAGGCGGCACCGAAGTGGAAGTGCGCCTGCAGAACGAGCCGAACACACAGTACCGGATTGAGTTCTTCAACAGCGCCGAGTGCCATGCGAGCGGCTTCGGCGAGGGCAATCTCTTCATTGGCCGTCGCACGGTGACGACTGATGAGCAGGGTGAAGCTGTGGCGTTCTACACTTTCAATCAGGTTACGCTACTGCCGTTCCTGACTGCGACGGTGACCGATGGCGAGGGCAACACTTCGGAGTTTTCGCCCTGTCTGGAAATCGGCGGCAATCCGGCCGGTCAGATTCAGTTTTTTCACGATTCGGTGCTGGCGTATGAGGGCGTATTTCCAGCGGCCCGGGTCATCCTGACCCGTAGCCATGGATTCACCGGCACTGTTTCGGCTGAATTCACGGTTTCAAACGATACGGCGTTGGCCGGTCAGGACTATATCGGTGCAGATCAAATCGTAAGCTTCGCCGAAGCAGAGTCGATCAAGGTGATCGAAATTCCACTGCTGGTTGATCCTGCGATTGAGGCTTCACCGGAAAAGGCCCAGCTCGCGCTGGCCCCGGCGACCGGCGGTGCGGAACTGGGTATGGCTGCCAGTGAGCTGTTCATCTTCGATGAAAACCAGGGTGCGCCTGGTTTGATCATTGACGATACGGTGATGACCGAGGGTCAGTCTGGCATAAGGATGATGCGCTTCGACGTGTCGCTCAGCGCGAGTGAGCGCGCGTTTTCGCTGGACTTTCGAACCTTGGATGGTTCGGCCAGTGCTGGTGAGGACTATATTGCGAATCAGGGCACGCTCAACTTTGAGGCCAGCGCCGTGCAGCAGCAGCGCA
>JBCCHH010000574.1:0-1177 GCA_039028855.1 Pseudomonadota bacterium
CGCGGCGTTGCGCACGGCGACTTGAAACGCAAGGCCAATCTGATGGTTGATCCGCAAATGCAGCCTGTACTGCTCGATTTCGGTGCCGCGGTCATCCGCAAGCCGGGCTTTCATCCGTTTAACCAGCGCCTGTTTTCGTTCATGCGTCAGACCGATCTGAACGCCTGGGTCAAACTGAAATATGGTGGTTATTCCAGTCTGTCGACTGAGGATGCCACGCGGTTGAAGCGCTCGTGGCTGGAACGCGGTTTGAGTCGCATCCGAAAGCGCTGATGGAAGCGTTCTGGGGAGGCTTGCTGACGGTGGGCCTGGCCGAATTGGGCGATAAGACGCAGCTGCTGGCCTTTATGCTGGTTCGGCAGCTCAGGCGCCCACTGATTGTGGGGCTGGCGCTGGCGCTCGCGGTTCTGTTTTCCTATGCGATGGCCGGCGCATTCGGGGCATGGATGCAGCAGTCGTTGTTGCTGGACTGGATTCGCCTGCTGGCTGGATTAATGTTCATGGGTATCGGTTGCTGGATCGTGTCGGCGGGTGATGAGCAGACCGATGAAATACAGGCGCAGACGGCCTCGGCCTGGTCTGCATTCATGCTGGCATTTGTGACCATCTTTATTGGCGAACTGGGCGATAAAAGCCAGTTCACCGTGCTTGCCGTTTCGATCGCTTTTGAACCCGTCTGGCTGATCGTAGCCGGCGCACTGATCGGCAGTCTGATCGTGAACCTGCCGGTGATCTGGCTGGGGCAACAGTCGCATTCGAGCCCGTAGATGAGCGATCCGCTGCAACAATGGGTTCGCTGGCTGGCCGGCGGGGTGTTTATCGTATTCGGGCTGGTGATGCTGGTCAGCCAGCTGGTTTGAAGGCCCAGCATCACTAGTGCTCTTCGGGCACGTCGAAGGCCTGACGCACCCAGGCCAGGTAGGCCTGATCGGTCGAGACGATCTTGCCGGGCGAGTCCGACAGTTTCACGACCGGCTGGCCGTTGCATTCGGTCATCTTGATCACGATGTTGAGCGGTTGAATGCCGGTATCGTTGGTCAGGTTGGTGCCGATGCCGAATGACACCGGAATCCGGTCGCGAAAATGCTGCCAGATTTCGGCCGCGCGTGGAATGTCGAGCGAGTCGGAAAACACCAGTCGACGGGTTTTCGGCTCGATGCGGTGATGCTGATAGTGC
>JBCCHH010000575.1:0-1175 GCA_039028855.1 Pseudomonadota bacterium
CATAAACATTCTCATCGCTATGCGCGGGAGCTGACGTTCTCGCCGGCGGCTGAATCCAGTCTCATGCAGCACCGCTGGCCCGGCAATGTGCGTGAACTCAGTCATGCGGTCGAGCGCGCGGTGTTGTTGTGCAGCGATGAGACCATTGAACCGTCGCATCTGATGCTGCAGCCGGGCGTGCTGAGCGCGGAAGATTCAAATACAATTCAGCCGCTGGAGCAAACCGAGCGGGCTGCCATCCAGCGCGCGATGGATCAGTTTGACGGCGATGTGAATCAGGCCGCTGCCGCATTGGGTTTGAGTCGCAGTGCGCTGTATCGACGATTGGAAAAATTCAGCGCTAAACCGCAGTCCAGCGAATCGAATTGATGAGCGTATGAGCCGACTTGCCATTGAAACACGCGTCTGGTGGGCGATTCTGTTTATCGCTGCTCTGGCCGTGGGCTCGACGGCGTTACTGTTTTGGCTGCCCTGGCCTTTGCCTTACCGGCTGGGTTTGGCTGTGTTGCTCGGCTTTGGTTTGATCGAACTCGGCCGAAGATTGGCCACGACCAGCTTGAAACCGGTTGCAGCAGCGGCGACCGTGATTGAAGCAGTACGCGATGGTGATTTTGCCTTACGGTTCCGCGAAGGCCGGGCCGGCATGCTCGGCGAGCTGGCTTTTTCGATCAATGCGCTGGCTGATTTGCTGCAGGGCCAAACGGCCGAGACGCGTGAGTCGGGGCTGCTGCTGGCCAAAGTGCTTGAGGAAATTGATCTACCTGTTTTTGCGTTTCGCGATGATGGTGAGTTGACTCTGTCTAATCCGGCCGCGCTGGCCCTGACCGGCCTGCACCTGCAAAAAGGTATCAGCGCCGAAGTGCTGGGTTTGAAGTCGCTGCTGTCCGGGCCGTTGCCGCGAAGCGTTCGGCTGGTATTGCCCGGTGCCAGCGGACGTTTTTTGGTCAAGCGTCGCGGTTTTCGTTTGCAGGGTATTCCACATCAACTGCTGGTGCTGGCCGAGGTCGGCAGCGTATTGAGCGCCGAACGACGCGAAGCCTGGCAAAGCCTGGTGCGCGTGCTGAGCCATGAAATCAATAATTCGCTCGGGCCGATCAAATCTATTGCCGAGACCTGGCAGGCGCAGGCCAGCGATGAGATGCGAACGCTCGATCGTGATGAGTTAGGCCAGAGTC
>JBCCHH010000576.1:0-1175 GCA_039028855.1 Pseudomonadota bacterium
CACACCCCAGGCCTGCATCAGCGGACCGAGCGATGAGTGACGCTCGGCCATCATCGCACTGGCCGGGTCCATCGGGTTATCGCCAGCGTCCGCTTCGGCATAGGGGTCGATAAACGCGAGCAGACGACCGCCGCCAAGCACGAATTGATCAATCGCCCGCCATAGCTCATCACCGAGATTCTTCGGATGAATCAGCACGAGCGCATCCAGCGCTTGCGGAAGCTCGGTCGCATCGGCCTGTAGTTGCGTGACGTTGAATAATTCATTGAGCTGATCAAACACGGCCCAGGCAGGGTTCTGCTGGCCGGTCTGCATATTGAAACCGCCACTCAAAGGCAAACCCGACAGCAAGCCGACGCTGGGCAGATCGGGCTGCGACAGGGCGTGCAGCATGCGCGCCAGGTCGTATTCGAGAAACGCCTCGCGCTGCGGTGAAACAAAGGGCAGCGTTTCCAGGCCATCGATCGTATTGGTGCCGACAATACCCAGATACAAAACGTCGCCGGCCTGACTGATCGGCACGCCCTCCAGGCCATAGCGTGCGGCATCGTCTTCGGCTTCACTGAACGGGGCCGGGTCGATACGCTGAATGTTTAACTGGCCATCCGAACGGTCCGCCATTTCCTGCATAAGCTCAAACACGCGATCGGCATAGCGCCGAATCTGCGGCAGGTCTTCACTGGCCGCTTCGCTGAAATACAGCCTGAGTGTGACCGGCTCGGTCAGCGATTGGGCGATGTTGGTCGTGCCTTCGGACAGCGTATACAACCGGTTTTCGGTTAAATCCAGCCGCCAGTTCTTGAACAGCGCGGTCGACAGCATGGTTATGATCACGAACAGCACCGCCAGCAACACCAGCGACGCACCGGTATAAAAGCTCTTATTCAGTATCGACTTCATTATCACTGCGCCTTCTTAATCTCAAGTACGATGCGATTGGCGATCAGCCAGAAGCCGATCACAAGGACGAAATACAGCAGATCGCGCATATCGACCACGCCCCTAGAAATGGAATTGAAGTGGCTTAGAAAACTTAAATTCGCCACCGCATCGACCACCGCCTGCGGTAGCCAGCCGCGGAATACATCCAGCACAATCGGCAAACCCGACAGCAAAAAGCCGAAGCAGACTACGACCGATAAAATAAACGCGACTACCTGATTGCGCGTCGCTGC
>JBCCHH010000577.1:0-1166 GCA_039028855.1 Pseudomonadota bacterium
GATTCGTGCCAAGGACGAAGATGAACTGGCCGATGCCGTCGATCAATATCAGCAACCGAAAACCGGCGGTACCAAGCTCGGTGAGTTGCTGCGTGAACAACTCGGTAAAAACTGAGTTACTGCTACATCAGACCGCTGCGACGGGCAGCGGTCTGGTTGATCCAGAGATAAATTCCGCGATTCAATTCCGGGGTAGAACATCATGACAAAATCCGAACTCATTGAAAGTTTGGCCACATCGCAGCGTCACCTAAGCCAGGCTGATGTTGATCTGGCGGTTCGTGCGATTCTTGATCAAATGAGCGCCGCGCTCTCGGCCGGAAATCGTATCGAAATCCGCGGCTTCGGCAGCTTTTCGCTGCATTTTCGTCCGCCGCGCATGGGCCGTAATCCGAAAACCGGCGAGTCGGTTGCCTTGCCGGGCAAGCATGTGCCGCATTTCAAACCCGGCAAAGAGCTGCGCGAGCGCGTTAATCAGGCTGTTTCCAACTAGCCATGCTGCGCTGGGCACTGGCTGTGATTGTGCTGCTGGCCGCTGTCGCCGGCCTCACGCTGGGCGTGCTGAACCCCGATACGGCAACGCTGGATCTGGGTTTCTTGCAGCTTGAACTGTCACTCGGTGCGCTGATCGCGCTCGCTATTGCGTTTGGCATCGTGCTGGGCTTGCTGCTGGCGCCGCTGATTCGTCCACGCAAAAAAGCATCCGTCAATACCGGTTCGGCCGTAGCCGCGGCTGAACAAAATCAACATCGCGCCTTGGATGGCTGAGCTTGATTGGTTGCTGGTGGCGCTGCTGCCGCTGGCATTTGCTGCAGGGTGGCTGGTAACCGCAGCGCGGTATCGAAGCGATACACGCGTATCAAAAGATGCATTGTCCAATCGCTATTTTCGTGGCCTGAATTATCTTTTGAATGAACAGCCCGATAAAGCCATTGAGGTCTTTCTTACGCTGGCTGAAATCAATCAGCAGACAGCCGAGATGCATCTAGCACTGGGACGTTTATTTCGTCGTCGTGGTGAGGTCGACAAGGCGATTCATTTTCATCGCCATATCATGACCCACAGCGATCTGAGCGAACAACATCGCACTCAGGCGCTGGTCGAACTGGGCGAAGACTATATGCGTGCCGGTTTGCTGGACCGGGCAGAAAAGCTGTTTACTGAAC
>JBCCHH010000578.1:0-1158 GCA_039028855.1 Pseudomonadota bacterium
CCGCAGCGAAACAAATGAACGCTTTTGGCGGCATGCTGAGTTTTCGCCTGAGCAACGAGGTTCAATCGGCGCAATTTCTTGAACGTCTGCACTGGATCATGCCGGCCGTCAGTCTCGGTGGCGTTGAATCGACGGTTTGTCAGCCGGCCCGAACCAGCCACGCAAAGCTCAGTGAACAGCAACGGCAGCGGCTCGGAATGGATGATCGGCTGATGCGGCTTTCGGTTGGCATCGAAGCAGCGAATGATTTGATTGCCGATCTGGATCAGGCGCTTTCGGCCTGATGGTTCAGGCCAATCCGATCTCGGTATTGATCAGTTGTGAGCATGCATCGAACCGCGTGCCGAGGCAATATCAACATCTGTTTATCGGCCACGAAGACCTGCTCAACAGCCATCGCGGCTGGGATGCCGGTGCACTGCAGCTGGCCAAAACGTTGGCCAGCCGACTGGATGCGCCGCTGTTGACCGGCGAATACACGCGCTTGCTGGTTGATCTGAATCGCTCGCGTAATCATTCGACCCGCTTTTCCGAGTTCACCCGTGATCTGCATAAACACGTACGCAACGAAATTTGCAGCACCTGGTGGCAGCCGCACTGGCGCGACTATCGCGATCATCTGCATACCTTGCCTGATCGCATTCTGCATATCGCCTGCCACTCGTTTACGCCAGTCTTTCATGGTCGTCTACGCAAGACCGATATCGGGCTGCTGTATGATCCGGCGCGGCCGTCGGAAAAAGCGTTTTGCCTGCGCTACGGCCAGGCGCTGCGACGCAAGCTGCCGTCGCTTAAAGTACATATGAATCAGCCCTATCGCGGAATCTCGAACAACCTCGGCCAGCAGCACCGGCAGCATTTTCCGGATGCCAAGCTTATGACGTTCGAAATCGAAATCAATCAGCGGCTGGTTGAAGGGTCGGGCTGGAACGATTTGAGTAACGTGATTTGCGATGTCACGGTCGACCGAATTCGCGCCGAACATTTTGAGACAATACTTTGACATCCATTGTCTGTGGAACCTGCTGCGGGCAAACTGTCGAATATCATTGATCACCTTTTTTGAGAACGGAAACCATGCAACGATTGAACGCTGTTTTACTGTTTCTGATGCTGTTACTGCCGCTGGCTGTAAGCGCCACACCGCGTGAAATCGAG
>JBCCHH010000579.1:0-1081 GCA_039028855.1 Pseudomonadota bacterium
CTGCGGACGTGATCGCCACCGTTGGCCATCATGGGGGTGACGATTCGAAATCGCCCGTGAAGGCCATCGTCGATCAAGTCGCCGGAGTGAAATCCGAAGGTGATCATGTCGTGGTGTTCGAGCTGAAGAATGGCAACGCCGATTTTCCGTTCATGCTGGCCGCTCCGCAACTTGGCATCCTGCCGGCCGATGGAAACGGTGGCGTCGCGGTCGGCGACGGCAACGGCACAGGCGCCTATAAAGTAGTCAGTTACGATCCTGGGGTACGTCTGGAACTAGAACGCAATCCAAACTATTTTATGCCGGATCGCGCCTGGTTCGATTCGGCCGAGGCCATCACAATTGCAGATTCGGCGGCGCGTCAGAACGCGCTGATTACAGACGAGGTCGATATTATCGACCGCGTCGAAGTGAAGACGGCCGAGCACTTGAACCGGGTCGATAGTGTCTCGATTCTCGATGTCGTCGGCACGCTGCACTACACATTCCCGATGCGAACAGACACGGCACCCTTCGACAACAATGATGTGCGTCTAGCGCTGAAGTACGCGATGGATCGCGAGGAACTTTTGCAGAAGATACTGCGCGGCTATGGTACGCTCGGAAACGATCACCCAATTTCGCCTGTCAATCGGTTCCATGCCTCTGAACTGGCGCAACGCCAATACGACCCCGACAAGGCAAAGTATCATGCCGAAAAAGCTGGCGGTATCAACGTCCAGCTGAGCGCGGCGGACTCGGGTTTTCCGGGTTCAGTCGACGCGGCAACCCTGATCAAGGAGCACGCGGCCAAGGCTGGGATCGGCATTGAGGTGATCCGCGAGCCGAACGATGGCTACTGGTCTGATGTCTGGATGAAAAAACCTTGGTGCGCCTGCTACTGGTCGGGCCGGCCGACCGAGGACTGGATGTTCACAGACGCATACGCCGAGGAAAGCGCCTGGAACGACAGCTTCTGGAAGCACGACCGTTTTAATGCGCTTTTGAAAGAAGCCCGCGCCGAACTGGACACCGGTAAGCGGCGCGAGATGTATGTGGAGATGCAACGTATCACGAGCGACGAAGGCGGGGTTGCCATACC
>JBCCHH010000580.1:0-1080 GCA_039028855.1 Pseudomonadota bacterium
ATCGCGCCGTTCGGCCAGCGATGGAATATTCAGCTCGATCGTATTCAGGCGGAAATACAAATCACGCCGAAATTCGCCGCGTTCAACCATGGCCGGCAAATCCGCATTGGTCGCCGCAATCACACGCACCCTGACCTTGCGCGTGCGCGTTTCTCCAACGCGTTCGAATTCGCCGGTTTCGAGCACACGCAATAATTTGGCCTGTTGCGGCATCGGCAGATTGCCGACTTCATCGAGAAACAGGGTGCCCTCATCGGCCAGTTCAAAACGCCCGGCGCGCGCTTCGATCGCATCGGTAAACGCGCCCCTGGCATGGCCAAACATCTCGGCCTCAAACAGCGATTCAGGAATCGAACCCATATTGACCGACACAAACACCGCATCGACCAGCGGCGACCAGCGATGAATCTGTTCGGCAATCAGGCTCTTGCCTGAGCCGTTATCGCCCGTAATCAGAATCGAAGCATCTGATTGCGCAATCTGGTGCGCCATCTCGAGCAGTTTCTGCATGGCTTTCGATTCAGCAACGAAATTCTTCGCCTGACTGTTTTCGCGCTGAATACGATTCAGCGCGCCTAACTTAGCCGCGCTACGGGTCGCTTTCGAGCGCTCCAACTGCGTGCGAATCAGGCTCAGCAGGCGCTGGTTTTCCCACGGTTTTTCGATGAAGTCCGATGCACCCTGCTTGACCGCATTGACGGCCAGGTCAATCGAACCCCAGGCTGTCATTGCGACCAACGGAATCGCATCATCGGCATACTTCGTCTGCATCGCATGCAGCAGGTCCAAGCCCTCCTGCCCCGAGGTCGTATCACGGCGGTAGTTCATATCAAACAGCACCAGGCTCGGTACTTCATCCGCCATCTTGTTCAACGCCTGTTCTGGCGTCGAGGCCAGCGCAACCGCAAAGCCTTCACTGGTCAACATCAAACGCAGCGCTTCGCGCACGTCCTGCTGGTCATCGACAACCAGGATGGTTTTTGAATCGGCTTTTTTCATGTGCATGACTGACTGGCTAATCGTTTATTTTACGCCCAAACCCGTTTCGTACCGCTATAAACAAAGCTGCCGGCGATGAGC
>JBCCHH010000581.1:0-1077 GCA_039028855.1 Pseudomonadota bacterium
CATTCATAATGCGCCAGAATGCGTTTTGCCGATGCGCATAGTACTGTTGCTGCTGTAACGACTGAACACCGGGCATACTGCCAAGAATCAATATTCGCGCATCTACTCCAGCTACAGGCGGGAAACTCTGCAAAACCGGCAGTGATTCATTACTGTTCATACACGCTATCGTACGCAATATGGCGGCGATGCAACGTAGAATTACATGCATGTGCACACCTAAGCTCCCCGGCAAAAGCCCGCTGCAAGCCGATCAACAGGCGGGGCTGCACTCGTTGCAAAATATCATCCTGATCGGGCCGATGGGCTCCGGCAAAACCACGCTCGGTCGTCGGCTCGCGCCGCTGATGGGACGAACGTTCATCGACCTGGATGAAGAACTCGAACGCCGCTGCGGCGTTGAAGTGGCCGTGGTGTTCGATATTGAAGGCGAAGCAGGCTTTCGCAAGCGTGAAAAAGAATTATTGAACGAATTGGTACAGCGTCGCGACCAAGTTTTGGCCACAGGCGGCGGCAGCATACTCGATGAGGACAACCGCTTGCAAATGAAACGGAATGGACTCATCGTTTGGCTCAATACAAGCGTCGATCAGCAAATTCAGCGACTCGAACGCGATCGTCGACGGCCGCTGCTGGCCGCACCTGATCGACGTCAGCGCCTGACTGAAATGGCCGAACTGCGCAATCCGATCTATCAATCGCTGGCCGATGTTGAATTCAGCTCACGCAATCTGCCGCTGACGCGTATGGTCCGGGCCCTGCACCAAACGCTGCTGCCATATGTGTCCGAACAGGGATCCTCAGCATGTCCATGATCCAACTGCAGCATGCCGTCGGCCATTCCGATATTCATAGTGAAGCCGGTTTGCTTGACAACGTCGCGCGCTGGCGCGCGCTGGTTTCTGGTCAGGCGCTGGTGGTTACCGATCAAACTGTAGCCGCGCTGTATCTTGACCGCCTGCAAACCGCGCTGGCCTCAATTCGCTACGACACGCTCATTCTGCCGCCCGGAGAAGCGCACAAAACGCTCGGAAACTGGCGCAAGGTGCTGAATAAATTAGCGGATATGGCTGCACA
>JBCCHH010000582.1:0-1070 GCA_039028855.1 Pseudomonadota bacterium
ATGATCGGCTTGTGATAGCCCCACAAACGATCGTCAACCGTCTGACTGAAGCTGCGGAAATAGCCGAGCAGATTCGGCCGGCCAAATTCGTTGTTAAACCGCGCGGCACCAATCGGCCCTTCGAGCATGATCTGCAAAGCGCTGGCCTGACGCAACGGCGCGCATGGGGCCTGTTCCCAGGCGTGGGTAAATTCGGGAATTTTCAGATCCGACACGCTGAAACCGACCAGACCAGCAACCGGACGAGCGCCACGGCCCGTGGCCGATTCATCGCGAATCTCACCGCCAGAGCCCGTCGCCGCACCTGGATCGGGCGAAATTGCAGTGGGATGGTTATGTGTTTCAACCTTGATCTGAATATGCTGCAGCGCATCGGTTTCGCGCCAGAGCGGCTCATCGAACAGGCTGCTCAGGAACGTGCCCTGATAGCCCGACAACACCGCAGCATTATCGTCGTAAGCCACGATGACGCCATCGGGCGTCGCTGCATGAGTCTGCCGAATCATGCCGAACAGGCTGTGCGGCAGGTCCTCGCCGTCGACGCGCCAGTCGGCATTAAAAATCTTGTGCCGACAGTGCTCGGAGTTGGCCTGGGCAAACATCATAAGCTCAGCATCGGTCGGATTGCGGCCAAGACTCGCATAGGCATCGACCAGGTACTGCATTTCTTCCTTATTCAGCGCCAGTCCCATAGCTTCGTTGGTGGCTTGCAGCCGCTGCATCGGCGACGCGCCCAGCTCAACTTCAACCAGTTCGGCCGGCGGTAGGGGTTCAAACCAGTGATGTAGATGCGTAAGATCCTCGACCAATGCCTCGGTCATCCGATCAAATAACCGCTGGCGAACAGCATCGGGCAAATCGCAGGCTTGAACGCCGGCTAAGCGAATGATCAAGCCATGCTCAATGCGCTGAATCTGGTCGAATCCGCAGCGCTTCAGAATATCGCTGGCCTTGCTCGACCAACCGCTCTGCGTGCCGCGCCTCGGCACCACGAACAATGTGTGCTGATCGGATGTCTGCTCTTCGAAAGGCTCAGCGGCGAGCACTTGAAACAGACGATCCGGTGAATC
>JBCCHH010000583.1:0-1066 GCA_039028855.1 Pseudomonadota bacterium
ATGATCCGAAGCGCGTGGTATTTGCCGAAGGCGAAGAGGAAACCGTGCTCAGAGCGGTGCAGACGATTGTTGACGACGGGCTCGCGCATCCGATTCTGATCGGACGCCCGTCGGTGGTCGAAATGCGGATCGAGCGGGCCGGTTTACGCTTGAAGATCGGCCAGCATTTCGATCTGGTCAATCCCGAATCCGACCCGCGCTTCAAGGATTACTGGACGACCTTCCACCAGATTACCGAACGCCGCGGCGTGACGCCGGATTCGGCCAAGGCGATCGTGCGAACGCGCAATACCGTGATTGCCGCAGTGATGGTTTACCGTGACGAGGCCGATGCGCTGATCTGCGGTGTGGTCGGGCAGTATCACAAGAAACTCAAATACGTGACCGAAGTGCTGGGTCTGGCCGAAGGCTGCACGACCATGGGCGCACTATCAGCGATGACGAACGATTCCGGTACGTATTTCGTCTGCGACACGCACGTCAATGCCGATCCCACCGCCGAGCAGCTGGCTGAATTGACGCTGATGGCGGCGGAAAAGGTGCGCATGTTCGGCATTACGCCGAAGGTGGCGCTGTTGTCGCATTCCTCGTTCGGCAGTCACGTCAATGCACAGGCTTCGAAGATGCGTCAGGCGCTGGCACTGGTGCGCGAGCGCGCGCCGGAGCTGGAAGTGGAAGGCGAGATGCGCGCTGATGCCGCGCTGATGCCGGCCATTCGCGAGCGCATTTTTCCGAACTCCATGCTGACCGGTCAGGCCAATCTGTTCATCATGCCCGATCAGGACGCCGCGCATATCGCATTCAATATGGCGCGCGTGATCGGTAAGGGCGTCAACGTCGGCCCGATGCTGATGGGCGCCGGCCGCCCGGCGCATGTGTTGACGCCGTCGGCCACCGTGCGCCGGGTTGTGAACATGACCGCGATCGCGGTGGTCGATGCACAGCGGTTTGAAATCAGTCGTTAAACCATCAAAAAGACGGTGAAGCGATAACGACCGCCGACCGCGGCGCTTGGTATGCAACCTTCGCCGCTACGCCAGATCGTCTTTGCCCTCGATCAGGAAAT
>JBCCHH010000584.1:0-1043 GCA_039028855.1 Pseudomonadota bacterium
CGCTGCGGCCGCCGCCGAAGTAGCGTTCGATATGGTTGTCGATTTCAGAGGTAATGCCGACGCGCGGCTGAATCTGCAGGCCGGTGGCCATATTCAGTGCTTTGATCAGCACCGGATCCTGCGGATCGGCCATAACGATTTCAACCGCATCATCGTGCACCTTGATCGGTACCAGATGCTGCTGCTTCATAAAGCGCACGGCAATCGAATCGATCTCCGGTCCCTGCTCGGGATAATCCTTTTCAGAAAACAGCGGAATCTTGAGCAGTTCGGACTGTGCGCGCGCCAGATCGCGCTCGGACACCAGCCCCAGGCGCACGAGCAGCGTCAGCAGGTTGCCGCCATGCTGGTCGCGATACGCCGTGGCGCGGTTCAGGTCTTCGGGTTTGAGCCGACCTTCGTCGATCATGAGTGTACATAAATCGGCTGCGCGATCTTCCAGATGGCTGCCTATCTGAGGCAGCAAGTCCGTGTCTTCAACAGCGCCAAGTGCTTGAGTTTCCATTCTGTAATTATAGGTCGTAGTTGATTAAACGCCGAATCAATGGACAACCCCAATGACGCACGGTTCAATGACGCAGTTGCTCAAGCGGCGGTCCTAGCGTGCTTTTCGCGTGAATACAACCTCTTCCAGAAACGGCCGGTTCATCAAAATCCAGCAGGTAACGGGCACGACGGCCGGCAACATGAGATAACCGAGCTGATAGAACAGCGCAATCATGGTTGGTGAAAACGACGATTCAGCCACCATTGTGGCCGCTTCTGGTCCGAGCCGAAAGGCCAGGTCTTTCCAGGTTTCCCAGAACACGCCCCAAATCACGACCACACTGACGACTGCGTAACCAATCAGCATCTGAACAATACGCCGCTTGATTGTTAGCGGTGTCGCCATGATCAGGCCAAACAGCAGCGCCATACCCCAGGCATAAATCATCGGATTAATGAACACATTCAGCAGCGCGACCTGTCCTTCAACCTGGCGCGCCATCTGGATCGAGGTTTGAATCTCGAACTTGAACTGCAGTTGCACGACGCGCTCAAAC
>JBCCHH010000585.1:0-1020 GCA_039028855.1 Pseudomonadota bacterium
CTATAAACACTTGCATTCTTGGCTGTCCTGTTCATATCATAAGGCAACGCTGGCTCTGGACTGCAAGTTCAGGTCGGCACGAAAACCATAATTACCGACAAGCTCAAAGCTTCGGGGAGAAAAACTGATGAAGTACCGTCTGCTTCCAGTGCTCGCGCTGGTTACTGCAATACTGGCTGGCTGTGGTGGTAGCTCTGGCAGCGATCGTGCTGTTGGGGTTCCAATAGTCACCAATCCGGATGGCAATCCGACTACGGCCGTACTGACGGCCACGTACGATCCGGCCAACGCCGTTCTGCCGTTTCCGATCAATCTGCTGTTTTCCGGCAGCGCTGATCTAACGCTAAATATTCCCGTTGGTGACCCTACCGATTTCAGTAACCCGGCCGTTGTTGCGAATGCGATTGACGGATTCAGCACGGTAACGCCCTGGACTTTCAGCTTCGATGGCGAAGTCAATCCCGATACGGTGATTCCGGGCAACAGCGTGCGGTTTTTTGAGGTGCAGTTTGTATTCGGCACCGTTGCGGTTCAGCAGATTAATCGCGAGTTAGTACCGGGTGTTGATTTCGTCACCAGTATCGTCAGCAATGACGCCAATGGTGCGACCATTGCCATTGTGCCGCTGCGGCCGCTGGCTGAAGCGACTGGATACATGGTTGTTGTCACCGACAGTATCTCGGATCCGGCCGGCAACGTTGCCACACCGTCACAGACCTACTTCATCACCAAACGCACCGATCCGCTGACTACCGGAGGTGGTGTCAGCACCGATCCGCTGCTACCCAATGCTACCGCTCAGGCGCTCGAGCCGCTGCGTCAACTGACCAATGCGCAGGAAATTGCCGCGACCTCAGTCGGCATTGATCGCGAAGACATCGTACTGTCCTGGACGGCGACGACGCAGACGATTCGCCCGGTGCTGAGTGCCATTCGCTCGACGCTGTCTGCGACCAGTTCACAAGCGGCGCCGACGGGCTTGAACACGGGCGCAGTCGTTCCGGGTTCGCCCGGCATAGC